>JAFVEU010000161.1 GCA_017475845.1 Lachnospiraceae bacterium
AAACGGAAAAAACACGGATAAAGCCAATTTCAGGGACACGGTGTTCAAGCTCTTTACCATACGGGAGGCGGCGGATACCATGGCGGTCTTTAAGGACCCGGGGAAGAAATCCCAGTGCGAGGCCCTGGCCACGGTGATAGCTGCGATCCTTGTAAGTCCGGAGATAAAAGAACCCCTTACCAAAATGCTGTTATTTACCTGGGGTTTCGCGGAAAGCGTGGTGGATATGCGGATACTCCTGAAGGGAGGCCGGATACCCCTTATGAAAAGCGGAGAGGAATTTAAACTTGGCAATATCGGACAGATGGTATTATTCCTAAGCCTTCCGGTTTCAAAGGAGGACGGCAGGAAAGGTCTTGACTACGGGGATTATCTCATAATGCTCCTGGCAATGGAAAACAGTAACAGGAAGGTCATGAGGGCAATGGACGTTATCGAGATGCATATGAGGACAAAAGAAGGAAACCGGGGATTCCGGATGGACGGCTGCATAGATTACGCCGAAGCGGATGTGACCTTAAGCGCAAAGAGGGGATATACCTTCACTATAAGGAGGGATTATTCCTATGAACCCATAATCGAATAGAGACAGCTTATCATTTTATCCTTTAAGAAAGGAGGATGCGGATGGATTCCGAAAAAAAACCAATACTATGTTCTTTAAGAGAGTTTCCCCAAAACCAGTGTGATGTGCATTACTCCTTTACCAACACCTTAAGGAAGAGATCCGCATTCTCCTTTCTTAAAGGAAGCTTAACTGTGGAGACTGCCATAGCCCTGCCCATCTTTATTTTTGCCGTGCTCATACTCGTTATGGCGGGCGAGGCTGTAAGGTTTTCCGGAAACCTGAATGCGGGGCTTATGGAGAGTGCGAAGAAGCTGAGTGTTTACGCGTATGCCGGGAACCGGAAGGGTCTTTCGGGAATGACGGCGGGACTCGGGGGAAAGGCAGTATCCCTGACCCTTGGAAAGAGCATGACAGTAAAGGAACTGGAAAAGTCCTACGGGGGAGAGCTTTTTTCCGAAGGCGGGAAGTCCGGACTCTCATTTATCCATTCAAATGTTCTGGGACCGGATCAGATGATCGACCTGAATGCGGTATGGAGGATGAAGGTTAAATTTCCCCTTCCGGGGGTACAGGGCTTCCGGGTCATAGACCGGGCCCGGATCCGGGCATTTACGGGTTATGACAACAGCAGAGGCAGAGGCGGAGAAGAAGGGGAAGAGGAGATGGTATTTGTGACTGAGACCGGTACCGTATTTCACAGGGACCGGAACTGCAGCCACCTTAACATACATATCTCCGTCACGGATCCCGGGGATGTGAAAAACAGGAGAAATACCTCCGGCGGGAAATACTATCCCTGCGAATACTGCGGCAGGGGCAGCGGAACCCTTTATATCACGGAGGATGGAGACAGATACCACAGTAAGATCAGCTGTCCGGGTCTTAAGCGGACCATACGCTGCGTTCCGATATCGGAGGTGGGAGGCAGGGGACCCTGTTCACGCTGTGGCTTTTAACCGGAAGAGAGGTTTTTATGGCAGGAAATATCATAACCGGAGCGTTTCTCACGCTGTGCTCCTATTCGGATATCAAAAGAAGGGAGATATATGTCAAACCCGCTTTAGCGCTGATTCTTTTAGGGATAGTATTTGCGGCGCTGCAGGGCAGGGACAGCCTTTTGTCGGCATTCCTCGGTGCCCTGACGGGAGTGGCGCTGATAATAATATCAAAGCTTACAAAGGGGGCTGTGGGGGCGGGAGACGGCCTGGTACTCATCGTCACCGCCTTTTATCAGGGCTTTGCGGGAAACTTAAGCATCCTTCTTATGGCGCTTTTCCTGTCCGCGGTGGTTTCGGCAACGGCCCTCATGATCAGGAAATGCAAAAGGGATTACGAGCTTCCCTTTGTACCCTTTATGCTGGCGGCCTTTCTCATACAGATCTGGAGGTGCTGACATGAAAAAGGGCTCTTTTACAGTGGAAGCCTCTCTTATCTTTCCCTTTATCCTGGCGGTCATCGTACTGGTGATATACGCTGCCTTCTTTATCCACGACAGGGCCGTGATGAGTGCTGCGGCCTGCAAAGCAGCCATAAGGGGCAGTGAGATAACGGATCCCCACGGCGATATATACGATAAGGCAAGGAAGACCGGGGAAGAGGAAATGAAGGGTAGGCTGCTCTCCACCCGGATCAGGACTATAGACATAAACGTGGACTCAAAAGAGGTCAGGGTATCCGTATGCGGGGACTTCATCATTCCGGGAGGCGTGATACCTGTTCCCGGGATAGAGGGCAGGGGTACGGTGATAAAGGTAAACGCCCTTAGCAGCCGCCTGAATCCGGCAGAGTTTATAAGGAGCTGCAGGGTGATAGAGGAGCACGTCGGCAGGGATTGAAAACGGAAAGGAGAATTAAGAACTATGGAAGCGGAATTCAGACAGGATCTTCTGAAGAGGACCATGGTGGTGAAACGGGGCAATCCGGTAAAGAGTTCTTTCAGGGAAAAGATGGCAGTAAAGAACAGGATCAGGGGAACAGCCATAGTGAGTATAAGGTATATGAACGGAGAGTCTTATTACAGCTATGATATGGGCTCCTGTCAGACATTGAAAGACTATTTTGACGGAAACCCCATGTCATTTAAGGAAGTAAAGGTGCTGCTCTCTGCTCTGAGGGCGGTTTCCGCAGAGCTTGAAAAATATCTTCTGGATATAAAGGATCTCCTGATGGAGCCGGAGCACATATTCTGGGATACGGATAAGGAGGAACCGCTCTTCTGCTATTATCCGGAAAAGGCGGCGGATGAGGAAGGCTTTTCTGCCTTTGGACAGTTCCTCATGGATTCTGCGGACAAGGAGGACGAAAGGGCTACTGAGGCCGTATACGCCTATTTTGACAGGATCTGCGACGGAGTGCTGCTGCCGGGAGAGCTGCCCCTGTACGGAGGAGGCAGCTCCGGGGAGGAAGAGATAAAGAAGGCGGTGCCCGTGAGCACTTTTCCCGACGGTGAAGAGGAGGACTGTACCTTAAAGGAAATCCCGGAGGAAAACCGGGACAATTATTACATGGAAAACGGTCTTCCGGAGGATAAGGAGGAAAAACAGAGCCGGAAAGGGCTTCTCCTGATACTGGCTTTCCTGCCGGCCCTCCTTTCTGCCGCAGCCTATGGGATCGTCTTTATGAGACCGGAGATCATGGGATTTCTGGGGCTTTCGGATGAGGACTATATACGCGCCGGCATCGGCGTCATCCTCTTCTCCGGGGCCTTCATAACCGCAGGCATATATGTGTGGAATAAAAGAAGGATGACAGCCCCGGGTTCCGATAATTGACATATCCCTTTTGCTGATAGTAGAATTGGTGGGAAATGTAAGGCTTATCGGGAGGAACGGATCGTGGAAGTGAAAATAGCCGAATATCTGGTCAGCAGAGGGTATACGTCTGTTTCGTCCTCCATTCCCCAGGTCAGGGTGTTTTTCAGGGTTGACGGCGGTCTGGCCATGGTGGTCATGCTGATAGACGGCAGGAACATGATAATGAGCCCCGAGGCTTTCCGGGCCATAAAGGCAAAGACCGAGAGTCTTTTTCAGTCCAAAGGCTATACGAGCATCAGGCTTTTTTCTCTCTTCATGACCTTAAATGTCATGAATTTCGGCGCCATCGGCGCCAGGGAGGACCTTTCCTGGATAATAGATCTTTCTTCAGGGAGACTGTGCATATTTGACAATGAGGTGGTGGATTTCGACGGCCTCCGTTACGGGCTGGAGCAGCTTCTGGAGGAAGACCGGGGATCCGGCCGTACCATCGCCCAGGCAGTATCCGGATTCTTTCTCTTTAATAAAGCTCCGGTGACACTAAGCCTCATCCTTCTGAACCTCATAGTGTTTGTGACCCTTTCACTTATGGGATCCACTACGGATTCAGCCTTTATGGTGGAGCACGGGGCCCTGTCCCTTTCCAGGATCATGGCGAATTTTGAGTGGTACAGGCTGGTAACTGCGGTGTTCCTCCACTTCGGACTGGAGCATCTGGCAGCTAATATGCTGGCTCTCTGGGTCTTCGGCGAAAGGGTGGAAAAGGCGTTGGGCAGGGGCAGATTCCTCTTCCTCTATCTTTTCAGCGGGATAGCAGGAAACGGGGTTTCTCTGGCGGTTTCCTATCTTTCGGGACAGAATGTGGTCTCGGCGGGAGCCAGCGGTGCGGTTTTCGGCATCATCGGAGCTCTTTTTGCCATTGTCATTAAGAACAGGGGCAGATATGCCGAGCTTACGGGAGGAAGAGCGGTCCTTCTGGTTCTTTACAGCGTGTTTTCCGGATTTTCCGGTGAAGGGATAGACAATGCCGCCCATATCGGCGGTCTGGCAGCGGGACTCCTCTTAGGGTTCATTCTGTACCATGTGCGGGAGAACCCCGTGGAAGAGACAGACAGTGAAGGAAAGGAAGCGCCTTAAATGAAGATAAACATTTATTACGGCGGACGGGGAATAGTGGGTGATTCCACACTTTTTGTGCTTTCCAGGATGCAGAAGGTGCTGGAGGAATTAAATGTCCATATAGAGAGGATAAATCTCTATGAGAGGAAGCATAATATCACTTCCCTGCCCAGCACCCTTAATGATGCGGACGGTATAATACTTGCCTCCACGGTGGAATGGTACGGTCTTGGAGGCTATATGTACCAGTTCCTTGATTCCTGCTGGCTTTACGGCAACAAGCAGAAGATCTCCGAGCTATATATGTGTCCCGTGGTGATCTCCACCACCTACGGAGAGAGACAGGGTGTGATGACACTGCAGACCGCCTGGGATACCCTGGGAGGGAGATCCTGCAACGGAATGTCGGCCTATGTCAGGGATTCCGTGGCCTTTGAGCTCAATCAGGAATATGTGAACGTTATCGAACGTACCGCGGAGAATCTCTACAGGACCATTTCCAGGAAAGCGGTGATACTGCCTGCCAGTAGCCAGGAAGTAAAGCAGATGGTCACAAGGGAGGCTCCCATAGACTTTACGCCTCAGGAGACGGAGCAGTTAAGCAGATTTGCATCCGATGATAAATATATCCAGACCCAGAAGGAGGATTTAAAGGAGCTGGCAAGCCACTTCAAGACCCTCTTAAAGAACGACGGCATGTCCGAGGAGGAGGTGCTGATAAACAGCTTCAAGAAGGCCTTCCGTCCCCAGAATTCCTTTGAGAGCGTATATCTTATGGAGATCGCGGGTTTTGACCTGCCCCTTGTACTGGATGTGAATAATGACAGTTTTACCGCCGTTTTCGAAAAAAGACAGGACCCCGCAGTACTCTGCAGGGTCTCCAAGGAAAAACTCGAGGATATAACCGGGGGAAAGGAAACCTTCCAGCACGCCTTCATGTCCGGAGACATGCAGGTAAAGGGAGATTTCCGCATGCTCCGTATGCTGGATACGGTATTCCCCTTCGGGAACAGGGCATAACCTGCTTATAAGGAGAGAAGCTCCGCCGTTTCCTTAAGCTCGCTTTCAGAGGGTTTACCGGGCTTCCACCCTATCCTCTGGCCGTCATCCTTAAAGCGGGGAATGAGATGCAGATGGAAATGGAAAACAGTCTGCCCTGCAGTCTCTCCGTTATTCTGTACTATGTTGAAACCGTCCGCCTTCAATACTTCGGTATTGTGGGCGGCTATTTTTTTAGCCAGTATGAATGCGCGGCCTGCTGTGTCATCGGGCAGCTCATAGATATCTGCGTAATGCTCCTTCGGAAGGATAAGGGCGTGTCCCTTCGTTGCGGGGCCCATATCCAGTATTACCTTAAATTCATCATCTTCATAGATGGAATTGGTGGGGAATACCCCGTTTGCCAGTTTGCAGAAAATACAGTCGTCTTTCATGTTTGATCCTACTCCTTTCCAAAACGGTCCAGAATGCCGCAGATACTGTCCACGGCACCGCTTTCCGCTGCGTTTTCCATGCTTTCTATATAGTCGAGCCTGTGATCCTTCACGTATTTTATGGCATTCATAAGGGAAGTGCCGTCCATATCTTCGTCCATAAGGAGATATGAGTAACCTGCACTCTCAAAGGCCTTAGCGTTCAGGATCTGGTCTCCCCTTGAGCTGCCTGAAGGCAGGGGGATGAGTATATTCGGCTTTTTAAGGGCGAGGATCTCAAAGATGGCATTGGATCCGGCCCTTGAGATTATTATATCCGCAAGGGCAAAGAGATCCGGCAGCTCCTTATCTATGTAGTCGTACTGCACATAGCCCTCTGTGTGGTTAAGGGTGGGATCCAGCTTACCCTTTCCGCAGAGATGTATCACATTGTATTCATCCGAAAGAGCGGGAAGCAGCTTTCTTATTTCCTCGTTTACATGCTGCGCACCCAGGGAACCGCCTATCACCAGGATGGTGGTGTAATCTCCCTGCCTGATGCCCGTGAAGAAGCGGGCCTTCTGCCTGTCGCCGTTTAAGATGCCGCTTCTTATGGGAGAACCGGTAAATATGGCCTTTTCCGCGGGAAGATGCTTAAGGGTTTCCTTAAAGGAGCAGCATATCTTTGACGCCGCTCCGTAAGAGAGCTTATTCGCAAGCCCCGGGGTCATGTCCGATTCGTGGATCACCACGGGGATTTTCAGTACGGAAGCGGCTCTTACCACGGGAACGCTTACGAAGCCTCCCTTGGAAAACACCACGTCCGGCTTCTCTTTTTTCAGGATGGACAGAGCTTCCCCGAAGCCCTTTATCACCCGGAAGGGATCGCTGAAGTTCTTTAGATCGAAATACCGGCGCAGCTTTCCCGAGGATATGCCGAAATAGGGCAGCCCCGCGTCTGCCACCAGCTTTTTCTCTATCCCTTCCCGGGAACCTATGTACTTTACCTCGAATCCCAGCTCCGTTAAGGTCGGGACCAGAGCCAGATTCGGTATGCAGTGACCGGCTGTCCCGCCGCCGGTAAGTATTATCTTTCTCATTTGCTTCATAGTATAACATGAATGATGCGTTGAAAACAGTAGTTGAATCTGATAAGATGAGGAGCGTGAGAGTACGGAGTGCGGAGCGCTCCGGATACCGGGTTTGTGACCCCGGCACTGAATGGCGTGGCTCTCGATAAATACAAAGGAGGAAGAAAAATGGCAAAGATCACATATGATTATTCAAAAGCGGCTCCGTTCATAAGTGAAGGGGAAGTGAGCATTATAAAGGACCAGACCCTGGCTGCAAGGGAGCTGCTGCTCTCAAGGAAGGGTGCGGGAAATGATTATCTGGGATGGATAGATCTTCCCGTGGCATACGATAAAGAGGAATTTGACCGCATAAAGAAGGCTGCGGAGAAGATAAAGAGCGACAGCGAAGTACTGATAGTCATCGGTATCGGAGGGTCGTATCTGGGAGCGAGGGCTGCCATAAACTTCCTCCGCCACAATTTCTACAACCCGGTTTCAAAGGAGATAAGGAAGACTCCGGAAATATACTTCCTTGGAAACAACATTTCATCCACTTATATCTCTGACCTTATGGATGTGGTGGGAGACAGGGATTTCTCCGTAAACATGATAAGCAAGTCCGGCACAACCACAGAGCCCGGTATTTCCTTCAGGATCTTCAGGGATCTCCTGGAGAAGAAATACGGGAAGGAAGGGGCTGCAAAGAGGATATATGCCACCACCGACAAGGCAAAGGGAGCCCTTAAGACCCTGTCCGATGCCGAAGGATACGAGACCTTCGTGGTTCCCGATGATGTGGGCGGCAGGTTCTCCGTGCTGACAGCGGTAGGACTTCTTCCCATCGCAGTTTCCGGAGCCGATATCGACGCCCTGATGCAGGGTGCCGCCGAAGGCAGGGAAATGGCCATAAACAATGATTTCGAGGACAATGATGCCCTTAAATACGCAGGTATCAGGAACATCCTTAACAGAAAGGGAAAGACGGTGGAGATACTTGCAAATTACGAGCCCAGCCTCCACTATATCTCCGAGTGGTGGAAGCAGCTCTACGGCGAGTCCGAGGGCAAGGA
>JAFVEU010000162.1 GCA_017475845.1 Lachnospiraceae bacterium
GGGGGACGTCCGTTCAGCGCCGACCGGAGCGGAGCGGAGACCGCTGGACGTCCGGGGGACGTCCGCTTAGCGCCGACCGGAGCGGAGCGGAGACCGAACCTCTGACCTGCCGCTTAGGAGGCGGTCGATATAACCCGAAAACCAGCACTGGCAGGCGTTTCCTCACCCCTTATTTCGCCATTAACTCAATCATTAACTCAAATTTTATGCTGATTTCTGATAATCCACGATGGCCACTTCCGAAGCCATGCTCTCAATCCGTCCTATGATTTCTTCAATCTTTTTCAGGATTTTCGTATTATAAATCACATCCCCACACTGCCTGCATTTCATGCACGGAACATTCTTTATGATAATAATGCAGTTCGCCGCCTGAGCTGTGTATGTGGATGAAGATTGCTCCATTGTATCGCTTTTACATGAAAAACATTTCATATTGTCACCTTATCTCCTTGTCTTCAAGTCTTCCTTAAACGTCATGGTATCGGGTTCATATGCTGTAACAATTCTCATATTGTCACCGCTGTCACTTACAACTACATGGATTATTCTTCTGTCCGTTGCATGTCCATATACCAGACAGCTGGGAAACGGATAATCTTCAGGATATTGCTCGATAATCTGACCGGTCTCTATACAATTCTCTATATCATCCTGGCTTATTCCTCTTAATCTGCTTCTATTCTCGGCATGTTGGCTCATATAAACTTCACCTTGCAGATAGTATTCCCTTAATCTATTGATGTCAATCAATTAATCAACGCCCCCTGCTTTATCCTTTCGGTCAATGTTTTCCCTAACCTCTTTTATGACATTATATTATCATTTCTATATTCCAATTGTCACTTACTAAATTCTATTATTTAAATAAAGTGATCGGGATGTCGATCGACGGCTGTTTTGCAGAGTATATGACGTTAGCCACACATCTCATCCACCCGGTTCCCGATGGTCTCACCCCGGAACAGGCAATATTTACGGAACCCCTTGCGGCAGCGCTCGAGATCACAAAACAGGTTCATATCGATCCGTCCCTAAATGCCGCCGTTATCGGCGACGGCTGTCTTGCATATATGATCACGCAGGTCCTTTAGGATTTTCCCCTTCCGAAAGAGCACTTATTCTGGGTCACGAAGTTCAGACTAACGAAAATAACTATTCTCTTACAGATAAGAGACGGTTGGAGGATATCAAATCCCGGCTCGTTAATGCAAAAGAAAAATAGGACAGCCTATAAAGACCATCCTATTCTTCAACGTCCATGAGGGGATTCGAACCTCCGACCTACCGCTTAGGAGGCGGTCGCTCTATCCTGCTGAGCTACATGGACATACCTTATTTACTGTGCTATATCAGATTAACATGGCCCTGAAGCCAGATGATGCCTTTGAAGCGGCGGCCCGGTGCGGGGTCTCCCACGAGATCCTTTTCATTGATGCACACGTCCAGATCCATGTCATTGCACCTCAAAGTTATAACATAAATCTGCTCTTTGGTCAAACTGTTGGTAAGAGCCCTGCTCTCAAGGATCTCCCCCAGTATGGAATAGAGATCGCACTCAATGCCCCAGGGCATGAAGTAGGTGTCCACAAGGGACAGGATGTCATCCTTTCCGATCCTTTTGGAGATGGCGGTGTAGATATCCATGTCTTCAATGGTCAGATCCTCGATGGCTTCCTCGTTGCCCTCTCTGGCTGCCGCTAGAAGCTCATGCCGGCTCTTCTCATTCTTCTTCCCTGCAAGAGTCTTGACCGGATCCTTCATAAGAGGCAGAACAATAGAGCCCTCCGTGCTTAATCCCGCAAGGCTTACGGAAGCAAAGACTCCCTGTTTGCTCCCCATATTTATCTGCTTCAGATAATCCATTCTGTTCTGGAGATAAAAGATAAGACTTACTCCCACCTTCAGATCGTCACACATACCGGCATAGGATTCCTTCTCGATATGCCGTTCAATGCTCACATCTTCGGTGGAGCTTACGTTTTTTCCGATGATATATGGATAGTAGTAGTCGTATTCGAATTCCAGCTCCTCGGAATAATTGCCGCAGACCGTAACACCAAGTGAATCCGCATACTCTTTCCGGAACTCCGCCAGAAATCTTTCATCCCCTGCAGAAACATACTGCCTTTCCACAGGCCCCTTCAGTACGTCATTTAAGATCTTATTCAGTTCTTTCCTGTTCTTTATCTTACTGAAGCCTATGGCTCTCAGATATTTATGTATCATTTCACCGGTATCCCTTACTTTCCGGACTGTTCAACCCGGCGGGATGCCTCCTTTATCACTTTATCCTGATTATCCTTGTTCTTGCTCATGGAAACCGCCTGTTCCAGCGCTTCCTTTTCCTCAAGTCCCAGATCTATGGCGGATCTGCCCTCTACGATCTCCTTGGTGTATGTATAACATCCGTTATTGGAATGCACGGAGTTGATCAGGTAGCCATTATCATCCTTATCCAGCATGCAAAGAGCGAAGCTCAGTCTTCCTCCCATCTCATGGAAAGCATCATACTTCACCAGCCCCATTTTCTGATAACAGATATGGATATTCTTAAGGAGACTGTCAATATCCCTGCGGTCGCGCCTGGTGGCGGTCTTAAGATCGGAAATGTCGGAAAACAGCGATTCAAACTGGCTTTCCAGACTCTTTCCGTCCTTCCCTTCCATAAAAAACTGATATTCCTCATACAGCTTATTGAATTTTGACATCTGTATGAAATGCAGAATAAAAAGGACTATAACAAGTACCAGCAGGAATATGATCAAATACATGGGATCCAGCCAGTTAAGTCCCATCATTCCAAGTAAACCGCTCTCGTTCATACTGTCTTACCCTTTACTAACTTTTTAACAAGCATTTCCAGTTCCTCGGCAGAATAGTATTCTATCTCTATCCTTCCCTTTTTCTGATCCCGGGCTTTGATATTTACCTTGGCACCTATGCTCTCCCTTATTTCATCCTCATATTTCCTGAGGATCAGATCCAGAGCTTCCGTATTCTTTTTCGGCCCCTTTGGCTTCGAGGGTTTTTCAAACTCCCTGACCATTTTCTCTATCTCACGGACCGTCATCTTTTCGTCAAAGATCCTGCAGGCCATTTCATACTGCTTATCGGCATCCGAAATACCAAGCAGTGAACGGGCATGTCCCTGCATAAGCTTACCCTCTATCACCATCTGCTGCACCCTGTTATCCAGATTTAAAAGACGCATGGCGTTTGTGATTGTAACCCTGTTTTTTCCGATACGCTCTCCCAGCTCATCCTGCTTTAAGCCATATTCGGAAATGAGCCGCCTGTAAGCCTGTCCTTCTTCTATGGGATTCAGTTTCTGCCTCTGCAGATTCTCCAGGAGCTGGATCTCAAACTTCTCCTGCTCGGTGAATTCCTTTACAATGACCGGTACTTCATGAAGTCCCGCAATCTTTGCGGCTCTCCATCTTCTCTCTCCGGCAACGATCATATATCCCCTGTCTTTTTTCTGGACCAGAAGAGGCTGGAATACTCCGTGGGTCTTAATGGAATCTGCCAGTTCGTTTATCTCGTCTTCCCCGAAATCCTTTCTGGGCTGCTCGGGGTCTGGTTCCAGCTTTGTAAGCTTCACCCAGAGGATCGCGTCTTTATTGTCTGTTTCTGTTTTTCTCTCTGCGTTGTTTCCTACTTCAACACTTTCAGGTATCAGGGCGTCAAGTCCCCTTCCCAATCCTGTCTTTTTTGCCATGGCCCTTTACTGCTGCTCCTTTCGTATTACCGGATAACCCGCTTTAATGCGGATTTTCGGTCATTTTGCCCTGATAACTTCCTCTGCCAGCTTTCTGTATGCTTCGGCTCCTGCTGATCTGGCGTCATACACGGTAATGGGCATACCGTAGCTCGGAGCTTCCGCCAGGCGAATATTTCTGGGAATGATGGTCTTATAGATATCCTCTCCCAGATGCGCGGAAACATTTTCCACTACCTGCTGGGACAGATTCGTCCTGGAATCGTACATGGTAAAGACCACGCCTTCTATATCCAGTCTGGAGTTCAGTCTTTCCCTGACCAGATTGACTGTCCTGACAAGCTGTGACAATCCTTCCAATGCGTAATATTCACACTGTATGGGAACAAGAACATTATCCGACGCCACAAGCGCATCCACCGTCAGCGAACCAAGACTCGGAGGACAGTCGATAAGGATGTAATCATATTTTTTCCTCACATCCTTCATTTTGTTGTCGATTATATATTCCTTGTCCTTTGTGCCTATAAGCTCTATCTCTGCAGCGGCCAGA
>JAFVEU010000163.1 GCA_017475845.1 Lachnospiraceae bacterium
AGAGATAGAGGGCGTGCTCATAGATATACTGACGTAGATGAAGGGATTTCGTGATATAATCGGACAGGAAAGGTCCATAAAGCATATAAGGGATGCGGTAAGGACCGGACACGCAGCCCATGCCTATATCCTTGACGGGGAAAAGGGCATGGGGAAGAAGACTCTGGCCGCAGCTTTTGCTAAAGCCCTGCAGTGCGAGAAGCCTGTGGAGGAGAGGGAGGACGGAGAGCCCTGCGGGGTCTGTCATTCCTGTATCATGGCTGACAGCGGGAGTCATCCGGACATCATAAACGTGACCCATGAAAAGGCAGGAAGCATTTCCGTTGATGAGATCAGAACCCAGGTGGTCAATGATGTGCAGATCAAGCCCTACAGCAGTAAGAGGAAGATCTACATCATCCCGGATGCCTGTCTTATGACTCAGGAAGCCCAGAATGCCCTGCTAAAGACTCTAGAGGAGCCACCGTCATATATCACCATCTTTCTTCTGGCGGATAATAAGGAAATGCTGCTCCCCACCATTGTTTCAAGAGCGGTATGCCTCTCCATGAGGGCCCTGGGGACAGAGGACATAGTTTCTTATCTCCAGAGGGAAAAGGGACTTCCTCCCCATGAAACGGAGACGGCGGCTTCCTTTGCCCGGGGAAATCTGGGAAAGGCCCTGCTCCTTACGGAAAGTGAGGATTTCTCCCTGCTCTTTGAAGAGGTCATGCGAGTCCTGTCCGGGGTCAGGGAGATGTCGGACGTGATGATATCCGGGGCGGCTTCGGAAGCGGCCTCATATAAGGAAAAGCGTGACGACTATCTGGAGATACTTTTGCTGTGGTTCAGGGATGTGCTCTATTTAAAATCCGGAGGAGACCCGGAAAAGGCGGTCTTTAAGAACAGGCTTTATGAGACGGAAGCATCGGCGGAGCAATATTCCTACGAGCAGCTTGGGTGTATAATCGAAGCGATAAAGACAGCGGGATCGAGACTTAAGTCAAATGTGAACCCCGAATATACTTATGAAATGCTGTTTGCGGCAATGAGGTAAAAGAAGTGGTTAAGGTTGTTAATGTAAGGTTCAGATCAGCGGGTAAGGTTTATACTTTTTCCACCGGGGATCTGGAGGTAAAAAAAGGCGATCACTGCATAGTGGAAACCGTGCGGGGAAAGGAAATGGGGAAGGTGGTGTCCGACCCTGCGGAAAAGGACGAAAAGACCCTTAATCCCAACTCCCCTTTACGGAGCATTATCCGTGTCGCCACGGAAGAAGACCGGGAAAATGATAGGAAGAACCGGGAAAAGGAAAAGGAAGCGATAAAGATCTGCAAGGAGAAGATAAGGAAGCATGAGCTGGAAATGAAGCTCATAGATGCAGAGTATACCTTTGATAACAGTAAGCTTCTCTTCTATTTCACCGCAGACGGAAGGATAGATTTCAGGGAGCTGGTGAAGGATCTGGCTGCCGTATTCCGCACAAGGATCGAGCTCAGGCAGATAGGTGTCCGGGACGAGACCAAGATCCTTGGGGGTTACGGGCCCTGCGGCAGGGAGCTCTGCTGCCACAGCTACCTGTCGGATTTCGTTCCCGTATCCATCCGCATGGCCAAGGACCAGGATCTGTCCCTCAACCCCACCAAGATTTCCGGGGTTTGCGGACGTCTCATGTGCTGTCTTAAAAATGAGGAGGACACATACGAGTACCTGAATAAGAAGCTGCCGGGAGTAGGAGATCTGGTGGCGGATCCCCAGGGAGAAGAGGGGACCGTTACGGAGGTGAACGTGCTCCGTCAGAGGATAAAGGTACTCTTTGAGACCGAGGATGAAAAGGAGATAAGGGAATATCCTGCGGAGGAGATAACCTTTAAGGCAAAGAGAAAGAAGGGACAGAACCAGCAGAAGAACAAGCAGGAAAAGGAGCCTGACGAGCCCCTTCCGAAGGAGCTTCTGGAAGAGGACTTCCCCGAAGGGGAAAGAAATGCTGCAAGCGGCGGTCCGGAACAGAAGGAAAAGAATGAAAACCGGAAAAGAAACAGGCGAAAGAAGCATAAAGACGGCTGAAACAGGGCTGTTTCCCGTGGAGCTGAAGGAGGGTGAGCGTTTTGACGATCTTCAGCGCAACGGTTACGAGATAATACAGAATAAGGAAAGGTTCTGCTTCGGAATGGATGCGGTGCTTTTATCCGGCTTTGCGGGAGTGAAAAAGGGCGGAAAGCTTATTGACCTTGGCACGGGAACGGGAATACTCCCCATCCTTTTGTCTGCAAAGACCGGAGGCAGCCATTTCACCGGGCTTGAGATACAGAAAGAGAGCGTTGATATGGCAAGGAGAAGCGTCATACATAACGGTCTCACGGACAGGATTGACATCATTGAGGGCGATATCAGGGAAGCTGACAGGCTTTTTTGTTCGGCCTCTTTTGATACGGTGGTCTCAAATCCTCCCTATATGCCGGGAGGAAGCGGCATCCCGAATCCCGATTCCCCGAAGGCTGTTGCGAGGCATGAGATACTGTGCAGCCTTTCCGATGTGGTAAAAGCCGCAGCCTTTCTTTTGAAGGAGGGGGGAAGCTTCTGCCTTGTCCACAGGCCTTACAGGCTGCCGGATATTTTCGGGGAGATGAGGGATCATCACATCGAGCCAAAGAGAATGCGCTTGGTCTACCCCTATATCGATAAAAGGCCCTCCATGGTGCTTATAGAGGGAAGAAAGGGCGGAAAGCCGGAGCTTATCTGCGAAGAACCCCTTGTGATATACGGCGAGGACGGGAAATATACAGAAGAGATACGGGAAAGATACGGGTACTGAAAGATGCCGGGAACGCTTTTCTTATGTGCAACACCCATAGGAAACCTTAAGGATATGACGGAGAGGGTACTGGATACCCTTAATAATGTAAGCCTCATAGCTGCCGAGGATACCCGGAACAGCATGAAGCTCCTTACCCGTTTCGATATCCATGTGCCTCTTACGAGCTATCATGAGTACAATAAATACGATAAGGCGGAGGAGCTTGTGACCCTGCTTCTGTCCGGGAAGGATATCGCCCTTATAACCGATGCGGGAACCCCTGCCGTTTCCGATCCGGGGGAGGTGCTGGTTAAAAAATGCATCGAAGCGGGGATAAAGGTCACTTCTCTCCCGGGGGCCTGCGCTGCCATAACGGCACTGACTCTGTCGGGCTTAAGCACCGGACGCTTTACCTTTGAGGGCTTCCTTCCCTCCGAAAACAGGGAGAGACGGGAGATCCTTAGTGAGCTGAAGGATGAATACAGGACCATTATCATCTATGAAGCGCCCCACCACCTGAATAAGACTTTGAAAGACCTGCTTGATACCCTCGGGGACAGAAGGATAGCGATCTGCCGGGAGCTTACCAAGATCCACGAGGAAACGGTACATACCACCATCAGCGCGGCTCTTATGTCCTCGGAGGAAAAAAAGCCCAGGGGGGAATATGTGCTGGTTATAGAGGGAAAGGACAGGGAGGCTGAAAAGGCCGAGAAGATAAAGGGGTTTGAGGAGCTCGGGATCAAGGAGCACCTTGAAACCTATGAAAAACAGGGTATGGACAGGAAAGAAGCCATGAAGGCAGTGGCCAGGGACAGGGGCGTCCGGAAAAGAGATATCTACAACGCCCTTTTGTCCGAGGACGGAGGAAAGACATGAAAAAGACTATTATGGTGATGCTGATAATATCCTTCTGTACGGGGGTCATGCTGACCGGATGCGGTAAGGGGGAGGAGCCTGTCGAGCTGAAGCCCTTAAGCCCGGAGGAGCCTGCTCCGGCAGGGATCCCGGAGGGCGAAGTGACTCCGGCGGCAGCTCATGAAGAGACCTCCGGCGGAGAGGCGGCCCTGCAGCCGGTAGCGGAAGAAACCCCGGATGATGCGGAGGGCACAGACATCGGAGAAAGCGCGGATACCGACATGACCTTTGATAATATCAGGGCTTCCGTAGAAGCCTTTAACCTGAAGCTTTATAAGGAATACGAAGGAAAGGGCAATCTCTTCTATTCACCCTGCAGTATAGTGTCGGCTCTGGCGCTTACGGACCTTGCAGCCCGGGGAGAAACAAAGGAGGAGATGGAGACAGTCTTAAATATCACGGACTTTGAAAGCTTCAAGCAGGAGATGAAGGCTTTCAACGAAAGAAAGCAGTCGGAAAAAGCTTACCTTAAGACTGCAAACGGCCTTTTTATCGATAAAAACCTGAAGCTCAGTGACAGCTATAAGGAGGATTTCGAGGATCCCGCAAAGGAATATTTTAAGGGAGAGTTCCGGAGTGTGGATTTTAAGGACACGGAAACCGTGAAGCAGGAGATCTCCCGCTGGGTAAGCGATGCCACGGAGGAGATGATACCGGATTACAAAACCGCTGCAGATGCGGAAACCGTGGCGGATATCCTTAATGCGGTATATTTTTACGGAGAATGGCAGAGAAAGTTTTCGGGGAGCGATACCCGGAAGGACCTTTTCCGGACTGCGGAGGGGGATAAGGAAGTTGATATGATGTATATGGAAAGCGAATATTTCCGCTATGTTTCCGACGCAGACGGTGTGAAAGCCGTCGCCCTTCCCTATGACGATGGCAGTTACGAAATGGACATTTTTATGTATGCTGATCCGGAAAAAAAGGAAACGGAGGGGATATTCGATATCATTTCCGGAGAGGATATCCTCTCCCGGCTGGATAATGCAGATGAAACCGAGCTTTCCACTCTTGCCCTGCCGAAGTTCAAAATGGACCTGGAGCTTGAGGGGCTGAAGGAGAAGCTTGGATCCATGGGACTTGAAAGGGCCTTTTCGGGAGATGCGGATTTTTCCATTTTGGCCGACAGCCTGCAGATCTCCGATATCTGCCACCGGGCGGTGGTGGAAGTGGATGAGGAGGGAAGCAGGGCCGCTGCGGTTACTGAGGTAGTCATGAAGCTCACCTCCGTCATGCCCATGGAAGAAGTAAAAGAGGACTTTATCGCCGATAAACCCTTTGTTTTCATGATCCGTGACAGGGAAAGCGGAGTGATACTCTTTACCGGAAGGGTGAATGAGTTATAAAACGCCACGGAAAAACGGTTTTTCCTTGACAAAGCCCTTAAAAACGTATATAAGTATATCTGGTGGTCTGAGGAGGCCACATAAATTCAAAGAAAACTCGATCAGAGGAGGAGTTCAAAATGAACAAAACAGAATTAGTTGCTGCTGTTGCCGAGAAGGCAGGCCTGACAAAGAAAGATGCTGAAGCAGCTGTAAAGGCTTTTACAGACGTTGTTTCCGCACAGCTTAAGAAGGGTGACAAGGTTCAGCTTGTTGGCTTCGGTACTTTCGAAGTTTCCAAGAGGGCTGCAAGAGAGGGAAGAAATCCCCAGACCGGCGCTGTTATGAAGATAGCTGCTTCCAAGGCACCTAAGTTCAAGGCCGGCAAGGCTCTTAAGGATCTTGTAAACAAGAAATAATTTGTTTTAGATCTGAGACATTCCGGGACATGTGCTGAGGCTCATGTCCCTTTTTTTCGTCTCAGACTGCCTGCGGAAATTCAGGGAGGAGAAGGGAAATGAGACTGGATAAATTTCTTAAGGTATCAAGGATAATAAAGAGAAGGACCATAGCAAACGAGGCCTGCGATGCCGGCAGGGTGCTCTTAAACGACAAAAGCGCAAAGGCCGGAGCGGAGGTAAAGCCCGGGGATGTCATAGAAGTGGCCTTCGGTAACCGCAATATCAAAATCCGGGTAAAGGATGTGAGATAAGTGGTAAAAAAAGAAGAGGCAGAGGAATTGTACGAATATATAAAATAATCAAGACATTCCCACC
>JAFVEU010000164.1 GCA_017475845.1 Lachnospiraceae bacterium
CGCCGCTCGCTGCTCCTGCGGGAATTCTATGCCCTTTTCAGGACTTTTTATCGCTCTTAGGCATAGAATCATTACATCAGCGGTGCCGGCAATCTATAGATCATCAGGCTTATTCTTTTGCGAATCTATCTGCCCTTCCGAAGATCCGCATGCCCTTTTTATCAGGTTTATCTTTGCCGGTCTCAGCGGGATCGGGATCCGCGCGGTAGCTTAGCTTCATGCGTACAGCCCTGTCATCCATCTCCTCCCCTATCAGCACAAAGCCCGGGGCCGCCTTTTCCTCCGCAGCAGTTATCATGTAGCGCACATCGGAAAGATCCACCCGGAGAAGCTCCTTTCCCACTCTCACCGTGCCCTTTGCCCTTACGATATGACCGTAGCGGAAACGGAGAAGCTCCTCCATGAAAAAGACCAGCTCACCTATACTTCCGGCAGAAGCGTTCAGAATACTCACTTCTTCAAAAGCCGGCCCCCCTCCTTCAGGTCCGGAATTTCCCGCAATGCCTGTATATGATCCGCTTTCTTCAATAAGCTTCTTAAAGAAATCATCCCCCTCCTGCCTGTAATCCGTGGACAGGATCCGGGCATCCGGGTTGATCTCCTTCAGTTCATTTTTAACTCTGTTTATCAGCTCCCTGTCCCTGCAGACATCGCACTTTGAAAGGATTATGGTTCCGGCATTTAAGATGTGATCCCTGTAAAGATCCTTATACAGCTTCATTCCCCTGTCAAAGCTTTGGGGGTCCATCACCGTGACCGGGGAAAGGGCACTTATCCTCTCATACTCCACCTTGCCTATATTGTCCATTACCCTTGAGAGATAGCCAACTCCCGTAGGCTCCACGATCAGGTACTCCGGATCTATGGTATTGGCAATGGTTAGGATATTAAGGGCAAAATCCGTCTTTCCGGTACAGCATATGCAGTTTTCGGTACTTTCCCAAACGCTTAAGCCCGTCTCGTTTTTAAGGATATTCTCATCCACATTTATGGAGGCATACTCATTCTCAAGGATCACGGGTTTTATGTCCGTTCTCTCCGATAATTCCCTTATAAATGTGGTCTTCCCGGCACCGAGAAAACCGGAGATAACAAGGATCTTCATGCTAAAGTGTTTCCTCCCGCAGTCCCTGTGATAAAAAATAATGCGGAGAGACCATTGATCTCTCCGCAGGAAATCCTAATACTCTATCGGTCAGTCACTGATCTTTACAACAAATACTATAACGCTCAGTCGCTGATCTTTGCAACAAATACTATGACGCTCAGTCGCTGATCTTTACAACAGGCTTGATCAGATCTGCAGGCTTATCCTTCATGAGCATGAGGGCATCCTCAACCTTTTCAAAGCCTTCGAACCTGTGAGTGATAAGGTGCTTAACATTAAGCTTTCCGCACTCAACAAGGCTTGCAAGCTTCTGGAGCCTTAAACGTCCGCCGGGCATAAGTCCGCCGATAACCTGCTTGTGGCCCATTCCGCAACCCCACTCAACTCTGGGGATGGTCACATAGTCACCGCTTCCAAGGTAGTTAACGTTACCGATCTTTCCGCCGGGTTTAAGAGCCTTGATCATAGCATCAAAGGACTCAACGCCGCCGCCTGCAACGATAACCTTGTCAACGCCCTGGTTATTTGTAAGCTTCATAACCTGCTCGTCAATGGGGCCTTCCTTATAGCTGATGAAATCGGTTGCTCCGTACTTTGTAGCTGCTTCACGGCAGGCTGGCCTTGTTCCCACGCAGATGATCCTGGATGCACCCCTTAAGTTTGCACCGGCAACGCTCATAAGACCAACAGGGCCGATTCCGTTTACAAGTACAGTGTCGCCAAACTGAACGTCAGCAAGCTCTACACCGTGGAAACCTGTGGGAACCATGTCGGAAAGCATGCATGCTTCTTCGGGAGTGATGGAATCAGGCAGGAATGCCAGGTTTGCATCCGCCTCGTTTACGTGGAAATACTCGCCGAAAACGCCGTCCTTGAAGTTTGAGAACTTCCATCCCGCAAGCATTCCGTTGGAGTGCATGGGATATCCGCCCTGAGCTTCAAGAGATGACCAGTCGGGAGTGATGGCAGCGACCATAACCCTGTCGCCAACCTTGAAGTCCTTGACCAGTTCTCCCACTTCGTCAACAACACCGCAGCCCTCGTGTCCGAGGATCATGTCATGTCTTTCACCGAGAGCACCTTCCCAAACGGTGTGGATATCAGACGTACAGGGGGACAGAGCCAGAGGCTTTACAATAGCGTCAAGAGGACCGCACTTGGGACGCTCCTTCTCGATCCAGCCTGTCTTTCCGATACCCAGCATGGCAAAACCTTTCATAAAAAAATCTCCTTTCGTTTATAAGTGATTAATCCACCCATTCAGTTAATAAAGATACTATACTAAACGCCAATTTGTCAAGTTTTTAACAAAGTTTTCGGCTGTTCCTCCGGCGTAAAAATTATATGAGTCACTCCGGCGTAAAAAACCATATGAAAACCGCCCCATTTACGAAACCCGGTATTTTTACCGATTGCAGACAGCGACAGAAAAAACTGACGATATCTATCCATTTTATAAATATCCTCCTCTCCCCTTCTCGGTATATTATTTACAGGGGATCCTTATTATAGGATTCTCCCTTTATCCGGGCTTTCCCGGGGAGCGGTACCCCCGAAACACTTGGTTTTTCGAAATGGCGGGTGCCGGCCGCGGGGATCGGTACCCCCGAAACACTTGGTTTTTCGAAATGGCGGGTGCCGGCCGCGGGAAGCGGTACCCCCGAAACACTTGGTTTTTCGAAATGGCGGGTGCCGGCCGC
>JAFVEU010000165.1 GCA_017475845.1 Lachnospiraceae bacterium
CTCCTTTGCCAGGGCTTTAAGCTCCGGGTCATCCTCCGCCTTCATCATCTCCGAGGATTCATTTATCAGCTTTTCGTTTTCCTCATAGGAGCGGTAGGCCTCCACCACAGGGGAAAGCTGCCCCTGTTCCTTAAGGAGCTCCATGTATTTTTTGGAATCATCCGCAGTGCCGGGGTTATTGAGCCTCTCGGTGATCTCTTCGTATTTTAAGACAGTTTCCTTCAGCTTTTCGAACATATCACAACTCTTTCATTTCCGGAATAATCTTTTATTACCCTGATGTTTTTGTAACCTGCGTCCTTCATTATGCGGGAGACATCATCTCCCTGATCGTATCCGATCTCAAAAAAGATATGGCCTCCGC
Organism: Lachnospiraceae bacterium; assembly: GCA_017475845.1. Lineage (GTDB taxonomy): Bacteria > Bacillota > Clostridia > Lachnospirales > Lachnospiraceae > NK4A144. Next base: position 365 of record JAFVEU010000165.1, read on the forward strand.
CGTTTAAGTGTTCCCGGGCTTTGGCGGCTATCCGTCTGTAGAATGAAAGACCGTCCTCACCGCCGTCCAGAGCGTTAAGGGGCTCATGGCATCTCACTTCCTCCATAAGGCCTTCTATATCGGCACTCCTTATATAGGGAGGATTGCATATGATGTGGTCAAAGCTGCCTTCCACGGCGTTAAAGAGATCGCTTTCCCTGAAAGAAACATTCCTTATCCCCAGCCTTTCAGCGTTTTTTTTGGAAAGGGAGAGGGCGGAGGGGGAGATATCCACACCAACGCCGCAGATATCATTTCTGTATTTCATAAGGGAAAGGAGGATGCATCCGCTGCCGCAGCACATATCCAGTACGGAAGCCCCGTCGTTTATGTATTTCAGGGCTTCCTCCACCAGGAATTCCGTATCTATCCTGGGAATAAGGACTTTATCGGAAACATAAAAGTCCAGCCCCATGAAATCCGTTTCTCCGGTAAGGAGCTGCAGGGGGATATGCTTTCCCCTTTTAGAGATCAGCTCTTTATAGGCCTTTTCCTCTTCGGAGGACAGGAGGGCTTCATCCCCGTGGGTCAGGACAAAGGTTCTGTCCTTGGCGGTAACAAATAAGAGCAGGAGCTCCCCGTCCTTTTTATGTTCGGGGATCCCGCTCTCGCAAAGCTTTTTATCCCCGTATTCAAGGGCTTCCCTGTATGTCATTATTAAAGTTTTCCTTTAAGTAGCTTTTCCAGTCAAAAACCGCTTCCACCGAAGCGATCCCCACCTTTATCATATCATCATCGGGCTCTGCCGTGGTGAGACGCTGCATCATGAGACCCGGAAGGGAAAGGGAGCGGATTATGGGATTATTGCTCCTTCCCGCAAGCCTTATGAATTCATAGGCGACTCCGGCGATAAGGGGGATGAGGATTATCCTTAAGCCCACCCGGAGAAGGCGGTTTTTTGTGTCTATAAGAGTGAAGAAGAGGATGGAGACCACCATTACATAGAGTAAAAAGCTGGTGCCGCACCTTCTGTGCTCCCTCGAAGCGTTCCTTACATTTTCGACCGTAAGCTCATGACCGGTCTCGAGGCAGTTTATGCACTTATGCTCTGCGCCGTGATAGCGGAAGACCCGCTTTATCTCCTCCATCATGGAAATGACCTTGATATATGCCACAAAGATAAGAAGCCTTATTATTCCCTCAAAGAGAGCTAAAAGCCTGGGACTTCCTATAAGGTTTGAAAAAGCAAGGGAGATAAAGTAGGGTATCACCATAAAGAGTCCCAGGGCTAAGAACATGGCGACTATCATTACCAGGACAGTCATCATTCCCATGGAGCTCTGCTTTTCCTTTGCGGTCATGACCTGGGGAGTCTTTTCCCCGGCATCCTCTGCCTTTTCTGCGTTCTCTTTTTCTCTGGCATCCTCCGTCTTTTCCTTAACCTCCTCTTCCTCGGCATAAAAATCCGCCGAGAAATTAATGGCCTTCATTCCGAGGACCAGAGAGTCTATAAATCCGATGATGCCTCTTATAATGGGGATCTTTTCCGCTGCTTCGGAAGAGAGTATTCCCTTATATACATCCTTTACTATTGCCATTTCCCCGTCAGGCTTTCTCACGGCAACGGCGTAATTTTCCTTATTACGCATCATCACACCTTCCATGACGGCCTGTCCGCCGATCCCGGAATACCTGGGGCTGCAGCTGTTATTATCTGCCACTGTTAAAACCTCTTTTTTATAAATCCTAAAAACAAGCCGCCACCTTTTGGGTGACGGCCTTATCGACTTAACTTATCAGCTGTTCATGCCATACTTCTTATTGAACTTATCTATCCTGCCGTCTGCACGGGTGGCTTTCTGCATTCCCGTATAAAATGGATGGCACTTGGAACAGACTTCCACTTTGATCTCCTGTTTTGTGGAACCGGTGGTAAATGTGTTCCCGCAGTTGCAAGTAACCTTAGCCTGATAGTAAGCAGGCTGAATATCCTGTTTCATAACCTCACCTTATAACCTTTCTATCTCACTGGTTCCAGATTACCAACCCGGAACCTGAAATTTACAGCCCATAAAGAATATCACAGCCGCAATTAAAAATCAAGTATTAAAAAAGCCTTATCTTCTTTACCATTTCAATAAAGTCCCTGTTATTCCTTGTGCGGCTGAAAAGATCTATGAGCTTTTCGGCTGCATCATCGGATGTGAGGCCGTTTAAGGCTTTATGTATTATGTCCGTAGCCTCCTGCTCCGCAGGGGTTAAGAGTAGATCGTCCCTTCTGGTGCTGGACTTCTGCAGATCTATGGCAGGGAATACCCTCTTTTCCTGAAGCTTGCGGTTCAGAACCATTTCCATATTGCCGGTGCCCTTGAATTCCTCGTAGACCACGTCGTCCATCTTGCTTCCGGTCTCTACCAGAGCGGTGGCAAGGACGGTAAGGCTTCCGCCCTCCCTCATATTACGGGCGGCACCGAAGAATCTCTTCGGCATGTGAAGGGCGGCGGGATCCAGACCTCCGGACAATGTGCGGCCTGAAGGGGGAACCGTCAGGTTATAGGCCCGGGCCAGTCTTGTGATGGAGTCAAGGAGTATCATAACATCCTGTTTATGCTCCACCAGTCTCCTGGCTCTCTCTATAACCATTTCCGAGACTCTCTTATGGTGTTCGGGAAGCTCGTCGAAGGTGGAATAGATGACTTCCACGTTCTTTCCCTGTATGGATTCCTTTATATCCGTAACTTCCTCGGGACGCTCGTCGATAAGGAGGATGATGAGCCTGATATCGGGGTAGGATCTGGTCACTGCCTTGGCGATATGCTTTAATAAGGTGGTCTTTCCCGCTTTGGGAGGGGACACTATCATACCTCTCTGGCCCTTTCCAACGGGGCTTAGGATATCCATTATCCTCATGGCCACATTGTTGTTTCCGCTTTCCAGATTAAGCCTCTGGTCAGGGAAGATGGGGGTCATGTCCTCGAAATTATATCTGTGGAGTGCTTCGGAAGGAGAGTAGCCGTTTACCGACTTCACATAGAGAAGGGCGGAGAATTTCTCTCCCTGGGTCTTTACCCTGGTGTTTCCCACTATGATATCACCGGTCTTCAGATTGAAACGGCGGATCTGGCTGGGTGCCACATATACGTCGTTTTCTCCCGGCAGATAGTTCTCACATCTTATGAAGCCGTAGCCGTCGGCCATTACCTCCAGAATCCCGTTGGCTACCTCGCCGGAGTCCAGAGCCTCTTTTTCCTGGGAGATACGGTTGTCCCCGTCGTTCTTCGTCTCCTGGGAGCTTTCCCTGGCCTCTTCCCTAACGTTTTCCTTTGTTTCGGATCTTGCGCTTTCCTTAGCCTCGGATCTGGTGCTCTCTTTAGCCTCGGCCCTTGTACCTTCCTTAGATGCTTCTTTTTCTCTTTCCCTGGCTTTTTCCTCGTTTTCCATCTTTTCCGCTTCTGCCACCAGAAGGTCTATAAGCTCAGCCTTCTTCATGGTGGAAATGCCCTTAAGGCCTCTGGCCTTTGCCAGTTCACGTAGTTGCAGCAGCGGAAGTGTCTCTAGTTTTTCTCTCATGATGCCTCTTTTTCTAAAGTTCTTTTCGTAATTGTTCTCTGGGTTTTTTCCTGATCAACGGATCACCGGTGAAATCCCGGTGAACGATTTGACTTCCGGCATAGAGAATAGCTGCCGGTAAATGGTATGATACAACATCACGGGAAAAAAAGCAAATGCACCGCAGGATATTTTTGACGTTTTGATAAAAAGAGGTTATAATACAGTTCCATACA
>JAFVEU010000166.1 GCA_017475845.1 Lachnospiraceae bacterium
AACCACGTTAAGCATCTATGATGATAATACAGCGTTCACAGTTTTTCAATACTTGTGAACAAATCTTAAGAAAATTGTAAATATTTCGTGAACGGACTCATTCAGCGCTCTTTAATCGCTTTACGCTATTTCTACAGGCAGGCTTCCGGGGCACTGACTCGCTCGGCGAGTCAAAGCGTGCCCGTGAAATGTCCGCAGGACATTTCACCAGTCCATGCTCTCGATCGCGGCCTTTTCAACGGTTATGGCTTTCTTGTAGTTGTCAATGAACTTCTCATAGCCTTCCACATCAGCCTTGTCGGGCTCGATGGTGGAGCCGGTGAGGTTCGCGAAGATCTCCTTGTCCAGATAGTCTTCCAGCTTCTGTCCCTTGCCGTTTACAAGGAAGGCTGCAAGTATGGCCATTCCCCAGGGGCCGCCCTCGCTGGCGGTGTCCATGCAGGTAACGGGAGCGTTAAGGGCTGCAGCCAGATAACTCTGGGCAACTCCCTTCTGTGTAAAGAGTCCGCCATGTCCGGTGATACGGTCGATGGCTGCATGCTCTTCCTTTATAAGAATGTCCATACCGATCTTAACAGCACCAAAGGCTGTATAGATGTGGGACCTCATGAAGTTTGCAAGTGTAAATGCACTGTCAGGCATATAGGCAAGAACGGGACGTCCCTCGTTCAGGTGGGTAACCCCTTCTCCCGAATAATATCCGTAGGAAAGAACTCCGCCGCAGTCCTTATCACCCTTCAGCGATTCAAAGAACAGGGTATCGAAAATCTTCTTCTCATCCACCTGAGCTCCGGCCTTCTCACAGAATTCCTTAAAGATGCTGACCCAGGCGTTGATGTGTGTGGTGCCATTGTTAGCATGGCTCATGGCAACGGGAAGTCCTGTGGGAGTTGTGACCATATCGATCTCCCTGTAAACCTTTGAAAGAGGCTTCTCCATTACAAGCATCGCAAAGGTGGAAGTTCCTGCGGAAACATTTCCTGTTCTGGGTCCTACAGCATTTGTGGCAACCATTCCGGTTCCCGCGTCACCCTCTGAAGGAGCAACGGGTATGCCCGCTTCCAGATCTCCGCTGGGATCTATCCATTTGGCACCATCTGCCGTAAGGGTACCTGCCTGCTCTCCCGCAACCAGAACCTTGGGCAGTATATCCTTTGTCTTCCAGGGATAACCCTTATCTGCGATAAGAGCATCGAATTTATCCATCATTCCCTGATCATAGTCATTAGTGGAGGAATCGATGGGGAAGATTCCGGAAGCATCCCCTACTCCCGTATTCTTCTCTCCTGTCATAACCCAGTTCGCATAGGAATCAAGGGTCGTGCAGAAATCTATATCCTTCACAAAGGGTTCGTTGTCAAGAACAAACTGATAAAGATGGGAAATGGTCCATCTTAAGGGAATATTGAAATCAAATAGCTCGGTAAGCTTATCAGCCGCAGCCTGGGTATTGGAATTTCTCCAGGTCTGGAAAGGAGAAAGGAGCTTTCCGTCCTTATCAAGAGCGATGATACCGTGCATCATGGCGCTTATTCCGATGGCTCCGTACTTTGTGACCTTGGCTACTCCGTACTTTTCCTTAATGTCGGAAACCAGCTTTTTGTAACAGTCCTGTATGCCTTCCGTAACCTCGTCCATGCCGTAGGTCCAGATGCCGTCAACCAAGCTGTTTTCCCATCTGTGTGAACCCTTAGCCAGTACATTTCCCTTGAAGTCTGTCAGCACCGCTTTGATATTGGTTGAGCCGAATTCGATTCCCAGGGCTGTCTGTCCGCTTTCAATAAGTTCTTTACTCATGCCTTGCTTCCTTTCTTTGTTTATGCCGCACCACTCCGGTACCGCTTCTCAGGCCACTCCTCCGGGCCTTTTAAGTTCCATGCTTATATCCCTGATCGAATTCCTTAACACCGGTTCCGACTCGAACATGTAGCTCGCATCAAAGCCGGGGTCCTCTATCATCTTGATAAGATTGTCCGCCGCTTTCCTTCCCAGCTCCTCCTTGGGGTGGATAAAGGAAGTAAAGGGAACCTGGCACATCCTTGAGAGATCGGAGTCATCAAAGCTCACTATCGAAAGATCCTCTGGAACCCTTATATTCTCTGAAATACAGAGATTGATGAGCTGGAAGGCCGCTTCATCATTGTAGCAGACACAGGCGGTACAATCCTTAAGCCTGTCAAATATGTAATCCTTTATAAGTCCCAGATTGGAAAGAACTCCCGTATCTATCCAGATGACCTTTCCGGCATCGGGTCTTATATGTGCATCCAGCAGCGCCTTGTTATATCCGTTATACCTGTGGTGCCCCTGGCCGTCGTCACATTTGAAGAGTCCGGCGATCTTTCTGTGACCGTTCTTTATAAGCAGCTCTGTTGCGCTCTTCGCGGTCCTGTCGTCATCCATCCTCACACAGGGCATGTGGAGGGAGTGGTAGGATGCGTTGAAGAAAAGCACCGGTATGCCCCTTCTCGCGATCTCCCTGTAATACTTCATATTCGCATTGGGAAGGGCGCTCTTGCTGGGCTCAGCTATAAGCCCGTCTATATCATTCTTTGAAAGAAGGTTCTCAAGGATATCCGCTTCCTGAGCCATCTTATCGTCCGTAAAAAAGAGCTGTGTGGTGTACCCGTGAGCCGAGAGCACCGTCTCTATGCCCTTAAGAGTGGGCGGAAAAATGTAACTGTCGATATAGGTACTCATGACGGCCACATTCATATGCCGCTCATGTCTGATCCCCTGTATCCTGTCACCGATGTAGGTTCCGCTCCCCTGAACCCTGGTCAGGATCTTGTCCTTTTCCAGTTCCGAGGTGGCCCGCCTTACGGTCTGCCGGCTGAGTCCAAACTGTTCGGAAAGCTCTTTCTCAGACTTGATCCTGTCACCATACTTTAACGTACCGGATTCAATATTTTCTTTTATCCAATCAATAACGAGCTGGTACTTAGGATCCTGTCCGGCCATCTTTCCCCCGCGATCAGGATCTGCTTCCGTGAACAGCTGCCTGATCTGTTTAGACTGTACATCTGCTGGAAAGTTGTACAGGTCAAAACCACGAATTTGTATTGTCAACTTATGTTGAGAATTATGTACCAAATATACATACAAGTCAATGGAATAATGCAAAAATGTCACAATCAACAGATTACAGGCGTGATTTTTGTTTAATTTTACCAAACAGTCCTTTTGGAGCTAAACGAAAGACTTCCGAAAATGATACGAAAATCATAAAGTGATACGGACAAGTATCCTCCGGAACATTATATCATGAACGCCGTCTGCGAAATCTATGCCTTTTTCACCAAAACCTCCCGGTTTAGGCATACACCCCCGCCTCAGCATTCCCGCTCCGGCCGGTTTCTATGCCCTTTTTCA
>JAFVEU010000167.1 GCA_017475845.1 Lachnospiraceae bacterium
ACATTGCCTTCCACACCATCCGTGGCGGTAAGCTCCATGAGCACACTGTCTCCCACCAGGGGAGAGAGCTTCTTCTTCCGGAAAATACCCTTTGCCCTGCATTGGTACACATCCCCGTCCTTAGGGGGCACCTCTGCTTCCTGCCCCCTGTCGGGCTTGACATAGTAGAACCCCGACACAGCTTTTATGATCCTTCCGGAGATCCCCATAGGCGCCTATTCTGCCGTAAAGTTGATGACCTGGGTAGAGGTCTGGGGCGTCTCCCTGGTCTCATTCACAATCTGTCCTTCATCATTCTCATACTCCACCGGCTCATAGATGGAATAGGTGATGGAAAGGACTCCCGACGGAGCCGTTACCCCTGTGATATTGACAGTGGCAGGGAAGGCGCTGACAGCTTCCGAATGGAGTACGGAATTATCCACACTGGATGTGACCGTGATCTGGGCAGGTGTGCCCGGAGTGTAGCCGTTTGGAGCCTCCACATTGAAGCTGCCTCCGTAGGTACCGGGTCCCTTGCTGACCACAAAGCTCACGTTGGTGGAATCACCTACCGTAGCCCCTGCCGAAGGGGACTGGGAGGTGACTATTCCCGCTGCCACAGTGGGGGAATTCTCCTCGATGACTTCCCCGAAGGAAATGCCCGCCTGGGCAAGAGCTGCTTTCGCATCTATCTCTGTAAGTCCCACAATGTTGGGAACGGTCTTATTTACCACATCGGCTCCCTTGCTGATGACTATTATGATCTCATCGCCTTCCTCAGCCTGGCTGCCCCCTGCGGGATTCTGGGAAATGACATTCCCCTGGGGAACGGAATCGCTGGAGCTCTCATTCTCCGCAACCTTAAAGCCTGCTCCTTCCAGCTTGACCCTTGCTTCCGCCTTGGAAATACCGGTGACATCCGGAACCTCCACGCCCTCTTCACCGGTACTGATAGCCAGTATCACGGTGGAACCCTGGGATATCTCATCCCCGGTGGATAAAAGGTTTCCGTCCTCGTCACTTACCTGTATGACGCAGCCCTTCTCTATGTCGGAGGAAGGCCTGTTCTCACTGGTCACCACAAGTCCCATGGCGGTGAGCCTGGTCTTGGCATCCGCAAAGATAAGCCCGGTGACTTCAGGCATCTCCACGTTCTCTTCGCTTGCGAACTCCTCCGTATAGAGCTCCGTGGAGGAATCCTCCTCCGGCATGGAGCCCAGGAGTCCACTGTATTTACGCACAAATACGATGATTATCACCACAAGGATTATGACCGCAACGATGGCGAGAACCGTCATCATGGCCTGCATCCCCGGATCCAGATCATCCTCATCGTCCTCTTCGTCTTCTTCGCTGAAGCGTCTCCTTGCTCTGGCCTGTTCGCTCTTTATCCGCTCTTTACGCTTCTCTTCTCTTAAGTTCTTTCCGGCACCGATGGTCTCCACCTTTTTATGGTTTGGCTTCCTGACCTTTTTCTCGGGGGATCTCGAGGGCTTCTTTTCCCTTGTTCTGCCGCCCCTTAAAACATACTCCTCCTCTTCTTCCTCCTCATCCTCATAATCATCTTCCTCATCCCGGGTACTCTTACGGGATACGGTATAGGCCTTTAAGAGGTCGTCATTTAAGTCGACGGAGCCGGTCTGTCTCTTTATATCCTCCCTTTCATAGTCGGAAACCAGCTTCGTTGCGCCGCCGGCTATGTCTTCGTTTCCTATCCGGCGGACAAAGTCCTCGTCCGGATTGGTAAGGGATTTCTTTAAATCCGCAATGAGCTCGGTCATTGTGGCATATCTTCTGTCGGGATTCTTTTCCGTACACTTGTAGATTATCTGCTGTACGCTTACGGGGATATCATCCACGTAGGTCCTGGGATCCGGAAGGGGTTCCTGTATCTGCTTAATGGCTATGGACACAGTGGTCTCCCCGTCGAAGGGCACCCTGCCGGTCACCATCTCAAAGAGCACGATACCCAGTGAATAGATATCGCTCTTTTCATCGGAATATCCGCCCCTTGCCTGCTCGGGAGAGGTATAGTGCACCGAACCCATGACGTTTGAAGTGATGGTGTCGCTGGTCGCTGCCCGGGCAATGCCAAAATCCGTGACCTTTACCTTTCCTTCCTTGGAAATGATTATATTCTGGGGCTTTACATCCCTGTGGATAACATGGTTTAAGTGGGCAGCTTCCAGGCCCATGGAAACCTGTATGGTGATGCTCACCGCTTCCTTTACGGAAAGCCTCAGCTTCTTTTCGATATAATGCTTTAAGGTGATGCCCTCTACCAGCTCCATTATTATGTAATAGAGCCCTTCCTGCTGTCCCACGTCATAGACATTCACGATGTTCGGATGGATAAGGGCAGCGGCAGACTGGGCCTCGGTGCGGAATTTTGCAACAAAATTGCGGTCTTCGGAGTATTCACCCTTTAAGACCTTTACGGCAACAAAACGGTCAAGGCGGTGATCCTTTGCCTTGTAGACATCACTCATCCCGCCTGCACCTATCTTACTTATTATCTCATAGCGCTCACCAAGGAGCATTCCTTCTCTAAGCATCTTTTAAGCTCCGGCCTCCGCAAAAGGTTCGATGACTATCACTCCTATATTATCCTTGCCGCCGTTCTCATTGGCAGCCTTTATAAGGGCGCAGGCCATCCCGGCCACATCATTTTCCCTTTCCACTATCATGCGTATATCCCGGTCCTCCACCATATTTGAAAGCCCGTCTGTACACATGAGTATCCTGTCACCTTCCCTTAAGTTCATGTCAAAGAAATCTATCTTAAGGTCGTCTGAAGCGCCAATAGCGCGTGTTATTATATTCTTGTCCGGATGGACTCTGGCCTCTTCCTTGTCGATCCTGCCGGCCATGACCATCTCCTCCACCAGGGAATGATCCCTTGTGATCTGGACTATGTCGTCGTTTATGAGATACAGCCTGCTGTCACCCACATTGGCCACATAGATGTATCCGTCTACAATGGTGGCAGCCACAATGGTAGTACCCATGCCTTCGTATTCCGGCTTTTTACCGGCTTCCTCTATAAGAGCAAGGTTGGCCTTTTCAATGGCATCCCTTAATATCCTTATGGGGGAATCCAGCTTTGAAGCCTTTACCCTGTCCACCACATAGTGGGTGGTAAAAGAGGACGCAAAATCACCGGCGGCATGTCCTCCCATGCCGTCAGCCACTATAAAGAGATTCGGAAGATTCCCCACCGGGTTTTCCGATGAGAAAACAAAATCCTGATTTACCTGTCGTTTCCTGCCAACATCCGTTGCGGAAAATGTTTTAAACATGAAGATCAGCCTCCAGGTGCTTCCTTCTGAGTTGCCCGCAGGCACCATCTATATCCCTGCCCATTTCTCTCCTAATAGTAACATTAATTCCGTTTTTTTCAAGTTTTGATTTGAAAGCGGCGGTGGCGGAGGGACTGCTTCCCTTGAGTTTACGCTCTTTCACGGGGTTTACCGGGATAAGGTTCACGTGGCAGTTCATGCCCTTTATAAGCCCTGAAAGCTCCTCCGCATGGGATAAGGAATCGTTTATCCCCTCTGAAAGTGCATATTCAAAGGTTATCCTCCGCCCGGTCTTATCATAATAATACCTTACGGCGTCCATAATCTCCTTCATGGAGTACCTCTCCGCCACAGGCATAAGCTTCTTCCTCACTTCGTCATTGGGGGCATGGAGGGAAACCGCCAGAGTTATGGCTCTTTTTTCATCCGCCAGGCGTCTTATCTCAGGCACCAGCCCGCAGGTGCTCACCGTGATATGCCGTTCCCCCAGATTGAAGCCCTTTTCATCCGTCAGTATATCCAGAAACCTTAAGAGATTATCGTAATTGTCCAGGGGCTCTCCGCTCCCCATTATCACCACATTGGAGAGCCTTTTCTCCGAATCCCTCTGAACCCTGTATACCTGCTCCAGCATTTCCGAGGCGGTGAGGCTCCTTTTGCAGCCCCCAAGGGTGGAGGCGCAGAAACGGCAGCCCATGCTGCAGCCCGCCTGGGAGGAGATGCAGATACTGCTCCAGTCGTGATATTCCATATACACGGATTCGATGAGATTCCCGTCAGGCAGGGCAAAAAGGTACTTCCTCGTGCCGTCCCGGGAGGATACCTGACAGTCCACGGTCTTAAGGGTAATGAACTCTGCCTCCCTGCCTATAAGCTCCTTTAAGGATTTCGGGATATTTGACATCTCATCCGTACTCTCCTTAAGTTTCTCATGCATCCAGGAAAAGAGCTGGTCCGCCCTGTATCTCTTCTCTCCCTTTTCCTCTATGAAATTATAAAGCTCCTCTCTTCTGAGGGATTTTATGTCAACCATATCAGTCCGGTCCCTGATCTGTCTGTCGAAATTATGTCAACCTGTCAGGATCGGTCCTCCATCCTGAATACCGCATAGTAGAACCCGTCGGAGCCCTCCCCGGGAAGGGTGAGTTTTTCACTGATCTTTGTAAATCCAGGCTCCTTTTCCATGCGGCTCCTCTGTGCAACAGTCTCCTCCCGGGTTATGGTGCATACGGAGAAGATAAGGTATCCGCCTTTTTTCAGCATGGCAGGAATGTTTTTAAGTATCTCTCCCTGAAGAGCGCTTAAGGACCCTATATCCTCCGGCTTCAGCCTGTACTTTATGTCATTTTTCCGGCCTGTGACGCCGAGACCCGAGCAGGGAAGATCCGCTATTATGAGATCCGCCTTTTCCTCTTCTCTTCTCTCATCCCTTTTTTCCGCGTCAAAAACCTCTGTCTTTATGATATCAAGCCCCAGCCTGTCCCGGTTTTCCATGATCCTCTCAAGCTTACTTTGAGACAGATCCCTTGATAACAGGGAAAAGCGGTTTTCAACGGAAAGTCCCCTGTCAGACGCATATTTCATAAGTATCTCCGCGGCATGACAGGATTTTCCTCCCGGAGAAGCGCATACATCTATGATAAAAAAGCTCTCAGGCTTCCTTTCACTTATGATCTTCCCAATCTCTTCCCCGACGGACATGGAGCTTATGTCCTGCACGGAAAAAAGCCCTTCCCTGTAGCCCTTCAGCTCCGTAATATCCCCGAAATCCCTTATTTCCAGGGCATTTTCGTGATCCTTAAGGGGAATTGCGGTGACTCCTTCGTTTGATAACAACTGTTGCAATTCGTCCCTGCCCTGTTTCAGGATATTATTCCTTATATAGACCGGCCGGCTGCCAAGGGAGGCGCTCATTATCTCTTCTGCCTTTTTTTCACCGAATTCCCTGATAAAAAGCTCACAGATCCAGGCGGGAAAGGAATACCTTACCGACAGCTCCTCTGTCTCATACGTATCCGGTCTTTCCCTGTCTATGGTCCTGAGTACCGCGTTCACAAAACCGGACAAGGTTCCGAAATGTCTTTTTTTCGCAAGCTCCACCGAGGTGGAGATGACTGCCCTGGAGGGAACGGAATCCATAAATAAGAGCTCATAGGTTCCGAGACGCAGGATATTCCTTATGACAGGCTTCATTTTCCCGGTCTTTACATTGGAAAAGCGGTCGATCACATGATCCAATGTGATCCGCCGCTCAACCGTACCCTCCGAAAGATGCTTGATAAACGCCCTGTCCCTGGCATCAAAGCTCTTTTCCGAAGCCAGAGACCGGTTTATAAGCTCATTAAGCTTTTCTCCCGTCTTTTCCTGTCTTAACAGTATATCAAGAACAGTATCCCTTGGGCCAATGCCCTTTGCAACCGCCATTTTTCCCGGCATCAGTCACGTCTCCTGCTGCCTCCGAAAAGGAGTATGAGCCGTAAAAGCTGCATTATGGAAGCCGCTGCCGAAGCCACATAGGTCAAAGCCGCCGCCGACAGCACCTTCCTGGTGCCAACCAGCTCTTCCCCCGAAAGAATGCCGTCATTTTCAAGCTGTGCCAGAGCCCTGCGGCTGGCATCAAATTCCACCGGCAGGGTTACGATCTGGAAAAGGACTCCGAAGGAGAACATCCAGATGCCTATGGTTATAAAGGTCTGTCCCATGGATCCGAGGAACATACCCAGGATACATACCGGGATACCCAGCTTTGAACCGAAATTTGCCACCGGCACCAGCGCTGCCCTTAAGGAAAGAGGCACATAGCCTGTGGCGTGCTGCATAACGTGCCCGCATTCATGGGCGGCAACGCCGATGGCTGCAACCGACCCCGAAGCGTATACCGAATCCGAAAGATTCACGGTCTTTTTGGCAGGATTATAGTGATCGGTAAGATTACCGGGTATATGCTGCACCGCCACGTCGGTTATGCCGTTCCTGCCAAGTATCTCCTCCGCAGCCTGGGCTCCGGTTATCCCCGATCCCGATCTCACCTGTGCGTATTTCCTGAAGGTGGAATTCACATGTGCGGATGCCGCCATTGAAAGGATGGCACCTATGATGACCAGTATATATGTGACATCAAATCCGTAATAACCCATTGGATACATAATCATCCTCCTTTTCCTGTAAAGAGCCGGGAAACTGCCCTGCTCCTTATTTAAGCATTTCCCCGGGGCTTATCTTTGCTCCCAGAAGGAAATCCCGGGTCTTCATCCTCTTTTTCCCGGATAACTGAAGTTCCTCTATAAAAAGCCCGTCCCTTCCGCATTTTACCGTAAAGCCTTCCCTGTCTACCTCCGTTACGGTCCCGGGAGGAAGGTCATTTGGGCCGCTGTCCCGGACAATCCGGGTCTTCCATATCTTAAGGCTCTTATCCTTATAGCTGCAGAAGGTTCCGGGCCAGGGATCCATTGCTCTCACCAGCCTTTCAAGCTCCTCCGCGTCCTTTGAAAAATCCAGCTCCCCGCTGTCTTTTTTAAGGGTTCCCACATAAGTGGCCCTTGAATCGTCCTGTTTTACGGGGCTTAGCTTCCCGTCCCTTATTAAAGGTATCGCTTCCCTTATCATCTCAGCTCCCAGCTCCGAGAGCCTGTCAAAGAGGCTTCCTCCGGTCTCGTCCCCGGCGATCGGTATCTCCCGCTGCATAAGGATATCTCCCGTGTCCAGCCCCTCATCCATCTGCATGATGGTGATCCCTGTCTTTTCCTTTCCGTCGGCTATGCAGCGCTGTATGGGGGATGCGCCCCTGTATTCCGGAAGAAGGGATGCGTGGATATTTATACAGCCGTATTTAGGGATATCAAGGATCTCTTTGGTAAGTATCTGTCCGAAAGCCGCCACCACTATGATCTCGGGCGACGCTTCCCTTATCCTCTGCACTGCTCCGGCTTCCCTGACCTTTTCCGGCTGGAAGACCGGGACACCATGCTCCAGAGCGCACTTCTTCACCTCCGGCATGGCCAGCTCCTTTCCCCTGCCCTTTTCCCTGTCGGGCTGGGTAACGGCCAGCACCACGTCCTCTCCTGCCTCGATAAGGGCCTGAAGCGCGGAGGAAGCAAAGTCCGGAGTTCCCATGAAAACGATCCTCAAGACTCCTCTCCTCCCTCTTCGGACAGCTCCTTCACATCATGGAGTCCGTCCTTTGTAAGATCCACGTAGAGCTTTCCCTCCAGATGATCCATCTCATGGCAGATGGCCCTTGCAAGGAGAGCCGTGCCCTCCAGCTCCTGTCTTTCCATGTTTTCGTCATAATAGGCCACTTTGGCGTAATCAGGCCTCTTTACGATACCGTATTTTCCGGGAACAGAAAGACAGCCCTCAGTCCCCTCCTGCTCCCCGCTGGTCTCTAAGATCACGGGATTTATCATTACATGGGGATCATCCCCGGTATCGATTATTATTATCCTCTTAAGTATC
>JAFVEU010000168.1 GCA_017475845.1 Lachnospiraceae bacterium
AGGAATAAAGAAGGGGAAAGATAATGGGAGTGCTTTCGGATATAGAACCGAAGCTGGTTTTTAAATACTTTGAGGAGATATGCTCCATACCAAGGGGTTCTTACAATAATAAGGGGATTTCTGATCATCTCTATGATTTCGGGGTTAAAAACGGCTTTAAGGCCAGACAGGATGACTCCGGAAATGTTGTTATCTTTGTTCCCGCTTCCGAAGGATATGAGAATAAAAAAGCGGTCATCCTTCAGGGCCATATGGATATGGTCTGTGAAAAGGTATCCGACTCCAGACACGATTTCCGTAAAGATCCCTTAGATATTGCGGTTATGGATGATGAGATCTTTGCAAGAGGTACCACTCTTGGCGGAGATAACGGTATAGCTCTGGCCTTTGCCATGGCGGCAGCCACCGATCCCTCTCTTAAGCATCCCGCTCTTGAGCTTGTTTTTACCGTGGATGAAGAAGTGGGGATGAAGGGTGCCTCAGCCCTTGATACCTCTGACCTGACAGCCGGATATATGCTGAACATCGATCATGACGAGGAAGGTGTCATAGTCACCAGCTCTGCCGGAGGACTGGACGCCATCATGTCCGTTCCCGTGAGATTCAGGAAGATGTCCGGAGAGGAATATAAGATCATAATAAGCGGTCTTACCGGAGGACACTCGGGTACCGAGATCGACAAATATCACGCAAACGCCATAATCATTATGGGAAGACTGCTTCACTTCCTCCGTGACAGAGAGGTGGAATTCCATATCTCGGGCCTGGACAGCGGATTAATGAATAACGCCATTCCCCGCGACGCCGATTGCGACGTTCTTGTTTCCGAAGAGGATTCTCCCTCTTTCGAAGACCTGATAAGGGAATTTGAATCCACCATCAAAAATGAATACAGAGCCAATGAGCATAACATAATGATCTACTGTGACCACAAGGGGTATGCGGAAAGGGAAGTCCTCTACAAGAAGCATGAAGAGAGGGTGATCTTTCTCCTTAATACCGTTCCCGACGGAGTTCAGAAAGTGAGTCAGGAGAGCGCCACAAAGGGGCTGGTGGAAACCTCGCTTAATAACGGTATCATGAGACTCACGGAAAAGGACTTTTACCTGAACGCTTCCGTAAGAAGCTCCATTTCTTCCGCAAAGGAAGCCCTTTCCGACAAGCTCCGTTATCTCACGGAGACCATAGGAGGGAGCTACGAGGTTACCGGGGATTATCCCGCCTGGGAATATAACGACGGCTCCGATCTCTTAAACAGGGCGAAGGAGGTCTTCCTTAAGCTGAACGGCCGTGAACCTGTGCTCACCGGCATCCATGCGGGGATAGAGTGCGGCATCTTCTATAAGAAAATGCCGGGGCTTGACATCATTTCCTTTGGGCCGGACATGAGCGGGATCCATACGCCACAGGAGAAGCTTTCCATTCCTTCCGCAGCGAGGACGTGGGAATTCATCAAGGCACTGCTGCAGGAATTGTAAATACCGATATTTTCCGGCAGGTTCACTCCTGCCGGTTTTTTACGGATGAAAGGCTGATATGGGGATCAGGATAGAAAATATCAAAGCTGCACTTTTTGATATGGACGGCACTCTCGTGGATTCCATGTGGATGTGGGGAAAGATAGACGTTGAGGTGCTTGCAAGACGTGATATCCCTTATTACAGCGGTTTTCAGTCTGAAATAGAAGGCATGTCCTACAGATCCGCCATCGAATACATGAAGGACAGGTTTTCTCTGAAGGAGAGTGTTGAAGAGCTTATGGCCGAGATCCACGAAATGGCCATTGACAAATATGAGAAGGAAGTCACATTTAAGCCCGGAGCCTTGGAATTCCTAAAGGAATGCAGGAGTTCCGGCATTCTCTGCGGCATGTCCACCAGTAACAGCAGGGAGCTCCTTAATGCCTGCGAGAGAAATCTTCATTTCATGGAATATTTCGATTCAGTTCGTACCACCGACGAAGTGGTGCGCAGCAAGCCCTTTCCCGACTGCTATCTCTTAAACGCTGCCGATCTCAAAGTCAGACCGGAGGACTGCGTTGTCTTCGAAGATATAATACCCGGTATTCAGGCAGGAAAAGCCGCAGGCATGCGGGTTTTCGCCGTAGCCGATCTTTATTCGGAAAACGCCGAATCAGAGAAAAAACGCCTCTCCGACGGCTTCATATCCGACTACCGCGAGCTTATCATATAGATCCTGCTCCGGATCCTTATCACAACTAAGGATGGATAACGAAGCTTTAGATTGTTGCAAATTTAGTACAATTTAGGTATACTTACTCTGTTTCTACGAGGAGCAAGTTTTATGAAAAGGTCGGTGTTTTTAATTTTTCTCATGATGCTTCTGGCGGTGGCGGTTACCGGCTGCAGTGATGTGCTTGTGGGATATGATGATCTACCTGCGGATTCGGAAAAGCGGGAAGAGACTGTGACGGAGATAATCCCCGAGGGTGCCATCCCCGGGATCGTCCGTCTGGATGTTTCTGCCATAACCCCGGAATCCGGGGTCATTGATCTCCACGGCATGAAAAGAGAAGAAGCGGCAAAAAAGATAAAGGATCTGTATTCATTTTCACTGAAGATTGTTAATAACAATCCTGAAATAGAAGAGTTTGAAGCGCTGTTGGTTTCCGGAAACAGGGCTGTTTCAGAAAATGAAGTGGAGGATCTTAGGGAGTTTGCTCTTCCGGATATCCTGACGGAGACTGTTGATCTGACGCTTGATAAGATCTACTCCGAGAGGCTTGATGACAGTACGGATCATGAAGAAACCTATTCTCTTGAGCTGCCAGGCAGTGAATATGCCGAAAAGTATGCTTCCGCGGTTCATGATGCCTGGAGCATGGAAGGCGCCTTTAATCTTATAACCGCTTTTGATCCGGAAAACAATGAATTTATATTCGGCGGAGGCCATGACGGATATGAGGTGGATGAGGATAAGCTGAGAGAGAGCATAGAGGCGGCCTTTGAGGACAGGGAATTTGACAGGGAGATTCCTGCGGACTGTGTAAAGATCACGGTTTCCGTTGATGCCCTGAAGGAGCAGTATAGGGAGCTTGCTTCCTATGAGACCCATACCACCAATATTGCGGTAAGGAATAAGAATGTGTCGCTTGCCGCCGATTCCATAAACGGCACCATAGTACAGCCCGGAGAGGAGTTCTCATATAACGGAACGGTTGGCCAGAGAACGAAGGCTAAGGGATACGGAGAAGCGGGAGCTTACCTTAACGGTGAAGTCGTGCAGGAGGTTGGAGGCGGAGTCTGTCAGGTTTCCACCACGCTCTATAACGCCATATTCCGGGCGGGGATAAAGAGTACGGAGAGGACCAGCCATACCTTTGCTCCAAGCTATGTGACACCGGGCCTTGATGCCACCGTTTCCTGGGAAGGGCCGGATTATAAATTCGTGAATAATTCCCCTTATCCCATAGGGCTCTTCGCTCATTACGAAAACCGGAAGGTGAGGGCGTCGGTATACGGGATCCCCATACTTCCCGAGGGAGAGACCTGGGATCTTGTTTCGTATAAAACCGCCACCCTTGGGGTACCCGCTCCGGTCATCATCACCTCCGGCAAGGCTGAAAACGGTTCTGCCGGAAGTATCTGGGAGGCGTATAAGGTTATTTATAAAGACGGGGAGGAAAAGGAAAGGATATTTGACCACAAGTCAAAATATGTGGGGCACACCCCCAGGATCTACGCGAATCCGCTGATCCCTGAGGGAATGAGCATCGAAGAATACAATGCTCTGCTTGCTGCTCTCGCTGCCCAGGCTCAGGCCCAGAATCCGCAGTGATCTGGAATCAGACGGAGGTATCGGTTCATGGCTACTGAAGAATATAATAAAACGGACATCAACAGTGATTTTATAAAAAACGGTATCTCTTCCATGCCGGGAGGCTTCTTTGTCTACCGTGCCGATTATGACAGGGAGGAGATCCTCTACGCCAATAAGGCTCTGCTGCAGATCTTTGAATGCGATACCGCCGAAGAATTCCGGGAGCTCACCGGAGGGACCTTCAGGGGTATAGTCTATGAGGAAGATTATTATATCATCGAACAGAGCATTATGAATCAGATCGATTCCAATGAGAATAAATTCGATGAGGTTAATTACCGGATAAGGACAAAAAACGGTCACATAAAATATATCGAGGATTTCGGAAGCTATGTGGAGGACCCTGTTGAAGGTCCCCTTTTCTATGTCTTCGTGTCTGATCCTCAGGACAGCATTGATCCCGTTACCGGGCTTTCCAACCGAAAGATCTTTTTCCAGAGTGTGGAGCACCGCATCTCGTTTTTACGGGATGCTGACAGAAAACCGGTCATCATTGCCCTGGACTTAAGCGGAATGAGGGGCTTTAATTCCAAGTACGGATTTAAGGAGGGAGACAGACTTTTACGTGCCTTCGGAGAGATCCTAAAGGACAGCTTCGGCGGGGATTACTGCTCCAGATTCGGAGAGGATCACTTCTGCGCATACAGCGACTCCGGCGGAGTTGAAGATATCTTAAATGAGGTGGTGGAGAAATTCAAGAATAACAGGGAAGGCCGGACACTTCCGGTAAAGATCGGGATCACAAACTACGAGGAAGGCATAAACCTCTATGACCTCTATGAGAGGGCAAGGCTTGCCTGCCAGACCCAGAAGGATCTCTACGGTTCCAGCATAGGCTACTATGACGATACCATGGCAAAGGATTTCAGCAGGAACGAGTATATCCTAAGCCATGTGGATGAGGCCATACAGAATGAATGGATAAAGGTATTCCTGCAGCCTGTGATCAGATCACTTACGGGACAGGTATGCAGCGGTGAGGCCCTTACCCGCTGGATCGATCCGGAGTTTGGCTTTATCTCTCCCGGTGAATTCATTCCTCTTCTTGAGAAAACAGGGCTTTCCTATAAGGTTGATACCTATATGATAAAAAAGGTGGCGGAGCTCCTTCATGAGGAGATAAGAGCCGGCAGAAATCCGATACCGGTGTCCGTCAATATCTCAAGGACCGACTTCTTGTACTGTGACCCGGTGCAGGTGGTGGTGGAGGCTCTTGACAGCTATAACCTTTCCAGATCCCTGATCTGCGTGGAGATCACGGAGAGCGCTTTTACGGACCAGCCCGATGCCATTAAGGAAGCCATAGACCGTTTCCATTACGAGGGCATCGAAGTCTGGATGGATGACTTCGGAAGCGGATATTCTTCCCTTAACGTCCTTAAGGATTTCAATTTTGATGAGATAAAGATCGATATGGTCTTTTTACGGAACTTTAACGACAAGTCCCGGATCATAGTCACAAAGGCCGTGCAGATGGCTAAACAGCTGGGTATCCATACCCTGGCCGAGGGAGTTGAGACCGTTGAGCATGTGGAGTTTTTAAAGAGCATCGGCTGTGAGAAGATACAGGGCTATTTCTATGCAAAGCCCATGGCATATGAAGAACAGCTGGAAAACCTGCGGAAGAGCGGTTATGTCTTTGAAAACAAGGAGATTGCGTCCGTCTATGAAAAGACCGGTCTCGTGAATCTTGCCACCAACCGTTCCAGGGCTCTTTTCCTCTATGCAAACGGCCAGTTCAGCAAAGTATTCATGAATGACCTTTATATACAGACTCTTGCAACGGTAGGACTCGCAGGGGAAGAGGCCATTGAACAGAGCATGAATAACCCCAAGACCCTGGTCAACAAAAAGCTCCGGGAGCTGGCGGAGAAGGCCGTTAAGAGCAAGACTTCCGAGGTCATGACCTTTGTTATAAAGGACACTTATTTCCACTGCTCCTTTAAGGACGTGGCGGATTCCAGATACGGAAGCATGATACTCGCATCCATTGACAGGACTGCCTTTGAAGAGCAGGAAATGAGCGATGAAATGGACGAGATCTTCAGAAATATCGGCTCCATGTATGACAGTATCTACATGCTGGACATAAAGGAGGATACCAGAACCGTCATTGCCACCAACCAGAGCAGCGAGCATGTGGGGGATGTGGCTTACGGCATAAAGGAGTTCTATTCCACCTACAATGTGAGGAATATCTATCCCGAGGATCTGGAGCGCTGGAAGAGTATCTTTGAAAGCGATGATCTGAGTACGGTCTTCAATACCGACGGAAGGGGTTTCTATCTGGATGCCCACAGGATGAAGAAGGCGGACGGAAATTATTCCTGGTATGACCTCATCGTGATCAGGGTGCCCGGGTCCGAGAGCTGCCGCTTCCTTGTATGCATACGTCCCTCCGTTCTGGAATTCAGGGAGGATCTGGCTGAGAATGTGGGAGGGGAGAATAAGGAAAAGGCTTTATTCAATCTGAGTCTCTTCCGTTCCATCATCCGGGGCTCCGATATTAAATTTTTCTGGAAGGACAGGGAAAGACGTTTCCTCGGCGCTTCCGACGAATTCAACAGATATTTCGGCTTTGAGTCCCCGGATCCCTATCTGGGTAAGACCGATGAAGAGATGGAGTGGCATTTAAGTGATAACAGCTTCAGAGAGGATGAAGAGAGGGTTTTATTAAGGGGCGAGACCGTTCGGAATTCCCTTGGAAAGATGGTCATAGACGGTGTTCCCCACAGTATCTCCGCCACCAAATACCCGGTTTACACAAAGGGCCGGATAGTGGGGCTCATGGGGTATTTCGTCGATATAGATCTGGATATTGAATCCGAGAGCCGGCTTTTCAGAGGAAGCCTTATAGACCCCTTGACCGGTCTCATGAATACCTTCGGGCAGATGGGGATCCTTATCGAGATGTATGATAATTACCTGAATCACGGTCAGGATTTCGCCTTTATCTCCATTGAAATGACCTCCTATAAGGAGCTTATTTCCGCCTTCGGAAGCGAGGTGGGAGAGGATCTCATAAGACTTATCTCCACAAAGATCTTAAATGCCTTCGGTCCCAACGTGATAATCTCCAGGATCTACGGCGGTAATTTCGGCATTGTCGTAAAGAATGCCACCTGGGAAAAAGCAAATATGGATGCGGAAAAATGTGTTTCCATCATCAGGAACATAAAGGAAATAGACAACAGACAGTGTAATCTGCATGTGATCTACGGTATAGCTCTGGGGAGCGAATGCAACACCGTCCAGGAGGTCACGGAAACCGCCAGGAAGAGGGCAAAGGGCATCGCTGTGGATTGAGGTTTAAGGCTTATGTATAAAACGGTGGTCATAGACGATATTTTCGGGGTATCCGCTCTCATTACCGAGCAGCGTTACCGTCCCGACCTGGACAGATACAGGTCATTAAAGATATACAGGGGCATGCCCAATGCGGATTTTAAGATAATCTCTTCCCTGCAGAGGATATGTAAGGATAAGCGCAAAAGGCTTGAACCCACTATTCTCTCAAATTTCACCAAATATGCGGCTCTTGAAGATCCGTCCATTGAGACCTCGGTCTGGAGGCAGATGATACTGGGACAGCACCACGGCCTTCCCACCAGGCTCCTTGACTGGTCTTTTTCACCCCTTACGAGCCTTCATTTTGCCATGAGTGAAAACAACCTGGATAAGATGGATAAGCACGACTGCGTAGTCTGGCGTATAGACGTGGACGAACTCCATGAAAGGCTTCCGAAGAAATACCAGGATATCATGAAAAAGGAGCAGACCACTGTCTTTTCCTTAAAGATGCTGCAGGAGGCCTGTGAAGGTCCGGAGGAATATGACAGGGACATGCAGGGAAAGGCCATGGTCATCGTGGAACCCCCTTCCATAGAGCAGAGGATAATAAACCAGTATTCCTTCTTTTCCATTATGCCCATTGACCTTGATGATTTTGAAAAATTCCTGGAGGACAATACGGAAAAGACCGTAAGATTTGTGATAAAAAAGGAGCTTCGCTGGCAGGTCAGGGATCTTCTTGACCAGCTTAATATCAGTGAACGTATTGTTTACCCCGGGCTTGACGGACTTTCACAGTGGCTTGCCAGGCACTATTACGTGAAGGATACGGTTAAACTGGTACCGTAAAGTTTTCATAGAAAACTTTACGGTACGTAGGCCACGCCGCCGCAAAGCGGCATTTGAATGGCGTGGCTCTCATATTTAAGGATTAAAAATGCTTTATGATAAGGATATCCGGGAGCCGCTTTTTGACTTTCTGGAGGAAAAGTACGGAAAAATAAGGATCCTTGAAGAAAAGAGGACAGGCAGGGCCAGGGCCGATGTACTTATGATTTTGCCTTCTGCTCTCTGCGGCATCGAGATAAAAAGTGATGCGGACAGCTATACCCGTCTTTCCTCCCAGGTCAGGAATTACGATATGTATTATGATTACAATATGGTGGCAGTGGGGTCAAGGCACGCTGCCCATATTGCGGAGCATGTCCCCGATTACTGGGGCATCATCACGGTTGATGAGGAAAATGGTGCTCCGGATTTTTATGTTTTAAGGCCCTTTTCAAAGAATCCCCTGTGCAGGATCGAGAACAAGATAAGCATCCTCTGGCGTCCGGAGCTGTCCCATATACAGGAG
This sequence comes from Lachnospiraceae bacterium, assembly GCA_017475845.1. Classification (GTDB taxonomy): domain Bacteria; phylum Bacillota; class Clostridia; order Lachnospirales; family Lachnospiraceae; genus NK4A144. Next base: position 8,486 of record JAFVEU010000168.1, read on the forward strand.
CTGAATCACATGCATGAGTATAAGAGGATGAGCAAAAAATTTGTAACGGAAAAGATACTTTCCGTCGTGGAGGAGGAAGAGCTCCACAGAGAAATATCCGACGAGCTTTTTGAGAGGGATTACAGTACCATTGCGGAAAGGATAAACGAATACAGGATGAGCATGAACCGGAAACCCCGGAGAAAAAGGCGTAAGACCAAATATAATAAGATCTGAGCATGATAACATCAATTGGTAAAGCATGTATACAAATATAATCACTGCATAAAACATCTTTATTATCTTTTATAATTTCTGTTCATTTTTACGAATATATGCTATAATGATTTACATAAGTCACGGATGACGATCCCCACGGGTATGAGATGGGGCTCTCCAAAAAAGAAAGAGAGGATTGGGTTATGAAAAAGGGAAAATTCAGACTGGGTATCGAGTATCAGCTTATCATGCAGGCGTTTATCCCCACCCTGATCGTGGGGGTTGCGATCCTTACCATCATGGGAATAAACATGAAGAACTCCCTGGAAAAGCAGACGCTGGATTCTCTGCTTGGCTGCTGTTATCTGTACGGTGATTATGCCAATACAGTGGAAGACGCAGAGGGAGATAATACTTTGGAGGATATGCTTAAAAGCCAGACGGGTTATGATTATACCTGGTTTGTGGACGGCAAGCGTTATTCCACCTCAGTTGTCAAGGCTGACGGTTCAAGGCCCATAGGCACTCCTGCAGCGGATGAGGTGCTGGAAGCTGTCATGAACAAAAGGCAGGTATTTACTTCCACCAACACCGATGTGGCCGGTCAGAGATATTTCGTTGCATACGTTCCCATGGAACAGCCTGACGGAAAGATAGACATGGCTTTTGCCGGATCCCCCAGAAAGACAGTGGAAGATGCCGTTTCTTCGGCTATCATCAAGGTTATCATCATCGGATTCATCCTTGTTGTTCTCTCACTTATCGTGATTTATTTACTGGCCAGAAGACTTACCAATGTGGTTGAAGCGAACCTGGCTTCCATAGACTATCTGTCAAACGGAAAGTTTGTAAAGATAGAAAAGTATACCGACAGAAATGACGAGCTGGGCGACATGATCCGGGATACCAACAATCTCATAGATACCCTTTCCGGAATCGTTGAAGATATAAAGGACAGCGCCAACATAGTAGAGCACTCCAGTGCGTCCCTGGCTGATGCTTCATCACAGATGGCCATCACCACGGACGGTTTCTCAAATGCCGTAAGTGAACTGGCTGAGGGCGCCAACCAGCAGGCTCAGGATATACAGACAGCCACCGCCAATGTGGGTGATATGGGAGAGAACATCGCATCCGTTTCCACCAGTGCGGGAACTCTTTCAAAGACTGTCGATTCCATGAACCAGACCTCCAAGGAATCCGCAGTTGCTCTCGAAACTCTGGTCAAGGCTTCGGATGAGATGGCTGAATCCGTTCAGTCCATTACAAAGAAGATACAGGCCACCAGATCAGCTGTTGATGAGATCAACAGCAAGGTAGACGCCATCAACTCCATTGCGGCACAGACCAACCTCCTTTCCCTCAATGCTTCCATAGAGGCAGCAAGAGCAGGAGAGGCAGGAAGAGGCTTCGCGGTTGTTGCCGACGAGATAAGGCAGTTGGCTGATGATTCCGCAAATTCCGCAAAGGAGATCCGGGAGACCATGGAAAGGCTTATCACCGACTCCGGTGCTGCTGTTGAAGAAGCGGCTGTTGTTCAGGAATCCGTGAAGAACCAGAAGCAGATCATGGAAGAGACCACTGTTGCCATTGACGAGCTTCTTAAGGGTATCACCACCACAGTGGAAGAGGTTAAGGGTATTACCGGTTATGCCGAAGCCTGTGATGCTTCCAAGGCCGGCGTTATCGATGCCATGAGCGGTCTTTCCGCAGTATCCGAGGAGAATGCGGCAAGCTCCGAAGAGACATCGGCGGCAGTGGAAGAAATGAACGCTACCGTTGCAACTCTTTCCGAGTCTGCTGACGATCTTAAGAAGATAGCTGAAAGGCTTGCTGACGATATCGGTTTCTTTAAGTAAGTAAGGTAAAAGTGAATGGCTTATAATTTCTTTGCAGCTATTTCCAGAATGAAATACATCGGGCGTTGGGCCCTTATGCGTAATTCCAGGGAGGAGACTCTTTCAGAGCACTCCCTGGAAGTTGCTATGATAGCCCACGCTCTTTGTATTATCGGAAATGTGAGATACGGACATAAAATGAATGCCGAAAAAGCAGCGCTTATCGGCATTTATCATGATGCTTCGGAGATAATCACCGGAGATATGCCAACTCCGGTGAAATATTACAATTCCAATATACGTTCCGCCTATAAGGATGTGGAGCAGATCGCGGATGAAAAGCTTTTGAGCAAGCTTCCGGATGACCTTAAGGATGAATTCGATTCCATATTTAAGGGAGACGAGGATGATCCGGAGGACACTTATATGCGGCGTCTTGTAAAGGCGGCTGACAAGCTTTCCGCCCTTATAAAATGTATGGAGGAGCGGCAGTCCGGCAATTCCGAATTCCGTACCGCAGAGAACAGCATAAGAAAAAAGGTGGACGGGATGAGCCGTGATCTCCCCGAGGTCAGGGACTTTATGGATGAATTCCTTCCGGCATACGGAAAGACTCTGGATGAATTAAATAATAACTGACTGCGGCTGTTTCATTACCGGCTTCTTTTATCTTCGCTGTCTTTTTCCCTGTCCGTAATCATACCACCGAAACCCGTCAATGCAGCAAAGGGCGCAAATTGTGCGGCACGGTTTGTGATATCCATCCTGGGATGACTTTTTGATATGGGATGGGGAAGAGCAAGCATATCTTCGTATTCACTGATATCCGGATTTTTATTGTTCATGCCTTATGGCCTCCCACCTGTTTGTTTCTGTCCCTCATTGTACCGTATTCCATAAGGTTCATGCCCTTCAGCACCGCGTTTTTTCCGTACTTCTTTTTTATTGAAAGTACGGCTTCCTGCACCTTCTTTTCCTTTTCAAGAAATTCCTTTTTCTGCTTTCTCTCTTTTTCCAGCTCACCGTAATCCGTAAAGAGATCCAGCTGTTCATAATGCTCCTCAAGTTCTTCCCTTCTTTTTGCCTCCTTCTCGGGGATCACGTGGTTCGCCACCACATAGATCCTTCTTACCAGAAGGCCCGGGACGATGATCCTGTCATATAATACCATGGCCTTTTCCATGATCTGCCGGGATGAAGAAGTAAACCCTTCCATATTTTCCGTTCCATGGGCGGATTTGGGAACCAGCCTCCCGTAGTGATCATATTCCACGGGGCCCTTATAATCCCTCTTGATCACAGGATCCTCCATACACTCCCTGTCGTAGCAGACGGTGAGTACTATCTGATCCGTGACCAGCCCTTTATCAAAGAGGCTCATTACCAGATTATCGGTCATTTCCTGCACGATAAGTCTTGCTTCCTCTGTGGTATAAGCCCTGTGCAGCACCTGTCCCTCACTGAGGCTGTTATTCTCAGGCACATAGGACCTGATATCACTTATGGTACAGTTTTCGTATCCCCAGGCATGGTCTATAAGAAGCTCCGCATTTACACCAAAGAGCTTATATAAAAGCTCCTCATTATAGTAGCTGCTCTCGTCCCCGATGGAACATCTTGCCACATCTCCCATGGTATACATCCCGTGGCTTTCCAGCTTTCTTGCGTAACC
>JAFVEU010000169.1 GCA_017475845.1 Lachnospiraceae bacterium
CCTAAGGAGAGAAAAAAAACTAAAATAGGGCATAGAATCCCGACGGGCGCGGGGACGGCGGCGGTAAGAATATGCCTAAAGAGAGAATAAAAGCTAAAATAGGGCATAGAATCCCAACGGGCGCGGGGACGGCGGCGGTAAGAATATGCCTAAGGAGAGAAAAAAAACTAAAATAGGGCATAGAATCCCGACGGGCGCGGGGACGGCGGCGGTAAGAATATGCCTAAGGGAAGAAAAAGGCTCTGAAAAGGGCATAGAATCCATGCAGAAGCTTGGGATCCAGGCTCATAAATATGCCCTATTTCAAGAAAAAATCCTGAACAGGGCATACCCGGCAACCATCGGCCTGAAAGGCACCCCTCAGCCTGAAAAGCCCTCTCCGGCCCGCGGCGCACCTTCAGCCTTCAGCTCTCAGCATTATCAGCATTCAGCTCATCATTTTTTATAAGGGATATCATCACATCGGCGATACGGGGATCGAACTGTTTACCCTTGCACTTTTCAATCTCTTCAAGGGTGTGTTCCTTTGACAGCTTTTTCCTGTATACCCTGTTGGTGTTCATGGCATCATAGGAGTCCGCAACACAGATGATCCTGGCAATATAGGGAATATCCTCGCCCGCTTTTCCCTCGGGATATCCTCTTCCATCGTATCTCTCGTGATGATAAAGAGCTCCTTCGCCTGCATTTTCAAGGCTCTTAAAGTGACTCATGATCTCCCCTCCGCGTACGGTATGGGACTTGATGATCTCAAATTCCTCATCCGTCAGCCTGTCGGGTTTCCCAAGGATATTGTCGGGCACTCCGATCTTTCCGCAGTCATGAAGAAGCGCCACATAATAGATCCTCTCCAGCTCCTCTCCCTTATAGCCCAGTTTTTCAGCTATGATCCTGGTATATTTTGCCACACGTATGGAATGACCGTTGGTATAGGAAAGGCCTTGGACCATGTGCTGTCCCTCGCACCTGCGGTAATGCTCACGCCTGCCGCTTTCGGATCCTGCTCCGTAAAAAGCTTCTCCCTTGAATAAACAGCGGTATGGCGAACTGAATTATAATAATTGTTTTTTACGATACTTCCTGCCAATAAGAGCAGTACCGCCGCCAAAGTCCCTGCAAAGATCAGGATGATCCTTTTATTGTTCTTTTTGCTCTTCATAGATTATCCCTTCCGTTTATTCCTCGGCGTAGGTGCCATAGCCTGCGATCGCCTCCTCTATGGTCATAGCTCCTGTTCCAACCCCGAAGGCTGCCATTCTGAACTGTATGACCGCATCATCTGTAAGCCCGAATTCTTCCGGAGACAGGATCCTGGATTCCGGAACCTCCCCGAAGGCTGAAAACTTGCTGTTAAATGACAGGTCTTTGGTGGGGGACATAAGACCCTTGCTCCTTGCCATCTCGTTAAGCTCTTCCGAGGTGATCAGGAATCGCATAAACTCATTGGCCATATCCAGGTTTTTGCTCTCCTTGTTGACCGAGAACTGCAGATTCGGCATATCAAGGAAGCTTGCGCCCTCATCCGACATGGGGATCGGCACAAAGGTGTAGTTAAATGGGGCCGCAATAAACGCCTCGGAGCGGCTCTCACGTTTCTCGGTCCCGGAAAAGGTATCTCCCGAACCTGTCATCATCGGTACGTCACCTTCAAAAAAGCGGAGGATCACCGCGTCATAGTTGTTTTCGATCTCCGCGCAGGCATCAAGGTCCACGCAGCCGTCCTCCATGAATTGGGAGATCTTCTCAAGTGCATGACGCATATACTCTCCGGCTGAAGGATCCATGGCGTTCAGCTTTTTAACAGCCTTCGGATCCTCTGCCACGGTCCCGCAGAAGAAGGGATAGCCGGTCAGAGTGAAGACCGATGTTGTTTCCTCATTGGAGAAGCCCATCACAGGGCTTTCATAGCCTTTTTTACGGAAAGCATCACATACCTCCACCAGTTCCCGGTAAGTCTTTGGGATCTTAAGGCCTTCTTTTTCAAACAGGCTGTTGTTCACCAGCATCCCGTAGGTGTTTGAGAAGACCGGTACCATGGGGAGACTGCCATCCTCCGTATTCAGGATTATGTTGCTGCGGATACAGTCAAGATCAAGTCCCAATGCGGGATCCGAAAGATCCTCGGCATGATCTATGGAAGACCTGTACTGATCCCGGCCGTACATCCAGGAATAATTCACATAGATGTCGGGGGCATCATTCCCGTTCAGGACCGTGCCGATCATGTTGTTATAGTCATCGACCTTCGTGAACATCAGCTCCACATTGGGATAATAGTCATTGAAACGGTCAAATTCGGCTTCCAGCGCCTCAAAGTTGTCGTAGCCGCCGGCAACGTTAATGTGGCAGCTTGCGGAGGTGTCAAGAGAAGGCCTGAACCCCTCCTTTGCCGTTTCCTGTTTTACCGGTCCGCAGGCAGTGCTCCCTGTTGCCATCAGCAGTGCCAGAAGTATACATATAGTCTTTTTCATGATCGTCTTTCCGTTCCTTTTATTTATACGTTATTTACCGCCTTTAAGAGCGGTTCCGGTCCTTTCCTTCCTTGATCCTCCGTATTTCCTTAACGACTAATTTGATATCAATGGGTTTTGCGATATGTCCGTTCATGCCCGCGTTCAGGCATTCCGTGACATTTTCGGAAAATGCGTCCGCTGTCATAGCAACGATGGGAATGGAAGACGCCCAGGGATCCTCCAGTTTCCGTATGGTCCTGGTTGCATCGAGACCGTTCATCTCCGGCATCTGTACATCCATGAAGATGAGATCATAACTTCCTTTCTCAGCCGCGCTTATCATATCCACGCAGACACGCCCGTTTTCCGCACGGCTGGCGGTGATCCCGAACACGGAAAGTATTTTGGATATGATCTCCCAGTTGATATCGTTATCCTCAGCTACCAGAATGTTAAGGCCCCTGAGATCGGAATGGTCGTCCTCCGGCTCCGGAGATACGGACTCTTTTCCGATCAGATCGTTGATCTTATCGTAGAGGGTTGATCGGAAAAGCGGTTTGCTTACAAAACCTATGGCACCTGCTTCTTTGGCTTTATCCTCGATATCCGACCAGTCATATGCGGAAATAACCAGTACCGGAATATCCGCATCTATCTCCGAGCGGATACGGTTAATGGTCTCCAGACCGTCCATTCCCGGCATTTTCCAGTCGACGATCACCACATCATAATCCCTGCCGGAAAGATGCCTGTGTTCGATCATGCCCAGGGCTTCCGGCCCGCTTTGTGCCTGCTCTGTCAGTGCTCCGAGAGACTCCAGGGTGTCAACAGCGGTCTCAAGCATTATCTCATCATCATCCACGATAAGAACGTTAACGTTTTCAAGCTGCATGTCTTCCCGCTGCCTGTCGGCCACCGGGATATCCAGAACAACCGTAAAGGTCGTTCCCTTTCCCTGTTCGCTCTGACAGTCGATGGTTCCTCCCATCAATTCCACCATCTGCTTTGTGATCGTAAGCCCCAGGCCCGTTCCCTGGATGCTGTTGACACGGCTGTCTACCTGCCGCGAGAAAGGCTGGTACATGGTGGCGATGAATTCCGGACTCATGCCGATACCCGTGTCCGCCACCTTATAATTGAGCCGCACACAGCCGGGTTTCAGGCTCTTCTCCGAGCTCATATCCACTCTGACCTGTCCGCCGGGCTCCGTATATTTGATGGCGTTGGAGAGGATATTTATATATATCTGATTCAGCCGGAGCTGATCCGTATACAGGTATTCATTTTCCATCTTGTCGATATGGAAGCTGAATTCAAGATTCTTTTCCTTTATCATGGGCTGGGAAATGTTTACAAGATTCTCGACCGTCTCCACAATGGAGAAGGTCAGGGGACTCAGCTTCAGTTTTCCGCTCTCCACCTTGGAAATATCCAGAATGTCGTTTATCAGTGTCAGCAGGTGATTGCTGGCAAGACTGATCTTCCTTAAGCTTTCCTGTGGCGAGTCCACATCTCCCAGGTTTTTCTCGGCAAGGGTGGTCAGGCCTAGGATAGCATTCATGGGGGTCCGGATATCGTGGGACATGGTGGAGAGGAAATCGGTCTTTGCCTTATTTGCGGACTCTGCTTCCCTTGCCGTGGCCTGAAGCCGCTTATTCATGGAAAACATATAAAACATGTCACAGAGGAACAGGATAAGGAGACCAACGGAAACCACTCCGAACAACAGCCAGTTTTCCCTGTCCACATGGAGATCCTCCGCCGGCACAAAACCCAGCATGGTCCATCCGGCGGTGGCAGCCACCGGGGTAAAGGCAAGTATGCACTCCTGCCCGTGGGAGTTGAGCATGGAAATGGATCCCGTGGATGAAGTGATCTGCTCAAACAGCTGCTTTGCCGATTCCGGATCCGTAGGATTATAGGACTTATAGAATTCAAAAAAGCTGGAATTCTTAAAGCTGTATCCCTTGATGATATAATAACCGTCGGCGTCGATCATGGAAAGCTCCGCATTTACAAGCTCCGTCTGGGGAAAGATCCATTTCTGTTCCAGCTCCGAAATGGGTATCACCCTTAAAAGGACTGCTTCCCTGGAGGCTTCCCCCTCCGGATCATACAGAGTTAACGTATTGCCGAAAGCCAGTGACTGCTCACCGTTCATGGGGTTGGTGTAAGCCCGGGTAATATTGATGGATCTCCCGATCTCATCATCCCAGTTCATGTTATCAATAAGACCCACCCTTTCATAGGAAACAGCATAGTCATCAGCTGTCCCCTGTTTCGGGCGGGTGGAAAGCCCCGTAAACGTGTCAGTGAAGATAAGATGTGCCGAAGTGTTTGCAAGCACATGGGAGGAACGGATATATTCCGCTGCCTCTTCCATAGTCATTACGTTATTGTTGATATAGCGGGCCCATACATCGCAGACTCTCTGCTCTCCCTCCAGGTAATTCCCCGTCACCTGCTCCATGGTGACCGTTGTATTTTCAAAGTGTTCTATCTGCCGGCGGTAAGACTCCCGGCTCGTATATCCGGAATAGAGAACGACAAAGACCAATATGGCCACCATTATGATCACATTTACAATACTGATAAAAATCCTTCTCATGTCCTGATTTCCCGTAAATATCCTGATCTGTGATCACTGAGATCCCCTTTCAGACCTGATCACGCTCCCGCTAAACGTCATTATAACAGATAGCGCAGAATTCGGCACCTTATTTGTATCTCCTTATTCCGGAACAAAAACCTATTGACGAGATAGGTATTTATGATTATAATACCTACTGTACAAGTAGGTATTATAGGAGAACACCAATGGAAAAGAGAATCTATTTAGACAATGCCGCAACTACAAGGGTACTTCCTCCGGTCTTCGAGGCAATGAAGCCTTACTTTACCGAGGAGTACGGAAATCCCTCCAGCACCTATGAGTTTTCCGGAAGGATCGCCGACAGGATAGCTGATGCCACATCGGTGATAGCAAAGCTCATAAATGCAGATAAAAAGGAGATCTATTTCACATCAGGCGGGAGCGAATCCGACAACTGGGCATTAAAGGGAACAGCCGAGGCGCTTAGATCAATGGGCAATCATATCATCACTTCAAAGATCGAGCACCATGCCATACTCCACACCTGCGAGTATCTTGAAAAGCACGGATTTGAGGTGACCTATCTCGATGTGGATGAAAACGGATCGGTGGATCCCGATGAACTTGAGAAGTCCATCCGGCCAGAGACCATCCTTATCTCCATAATGTTTGCCAACAACGAGATCGGCACCATAGAACCCATTGCAAGGATCGGAGAGATAGCGAAAAGTCACGGGATATACTTCCATACGGATGCGGTCCAGGCATTCGGCCATGTACCTATAGATGTGGACGCATTGCACATAGACATGCTCTCTGCAAGCGCTCACAAGATCAACGGTCCAAAGGGCATAGGCCTCCTCTACATCAGAAACGGTGTGAAGCTATCAAACCTCATCCTCGGCGGAGCCCAGGAAAGAGGCAGGAGGGCGGGTACCACCAACGCTCCGGGTATCATCGGATTCTCAAAGGCCGTGTCCATTGCATCGGAGAGGATGAATGAGCGGACAGCTCACGAAACAAGGCTCAGGGACAAGCTGATCAACAGGGTCCTTGAGGAGATACCCTACAGCAGACTGAACGGCCACAGAGAGACAAGGCTTTCAAACAATGCGAATTTCTGCTTCAGGTTTATAGAGGGAGAGTCCCTCCTTATCCTCCTTGATAAAAAGGGTATCTGTGCTTCATCGGGATCTGCGTGTACCTCCGGATCCCTCGATCCCTCCCATGTACTGCTGGCAATAGGACTGCCGCATGAGATCGCACATGGTTCGGTGAGATTCACATTGTCCGAGGATACTTCCGAAGAGGATATTGACTATACGGTAGATTCCCTGAAGCAGATAGTTGAAAGACTGAGGAGCATGTCACCGCTTTACGAGGATTTTGTAAAGGGAAAAGAAAAGTAACTAACCAAAACAGCATAAAATGACATAAGGAGACCGGCTATGAGTCAGATAACGGAATACAGCAAAAAAGTGATGGATCATTTCATGAACCCGAGAAATGTGGGAGAGATGGAAAACCCCTCAGGTGTTGGCACCGTGGGTAATGCAAAGTGCGGAGATATAATGAGGATGTATCTCGATATCGATGAAAACCAGATCGTCAGGGAAGCAAAATTCAAGACCTTCGGATGCGGCGCCGCAGTTGCCACAAGCTCCATGGCTACGGAGCTTGTAAAGGGAAAAACCGTTCAGGAAGCACTGGAAGTCACAAACAAAGCGGTAATGGAGGCTCTTGACGGTCTGCCTCCCGTGAAGGTGCACTGCTCTCTTCTGGCGGAGGAGGCGATCCATGCAGCTCTTTGGGATTACGCGGAGAAAAATGATATAATGATCGAAGGACTTAAAGCTCCTGTAAATGACATTGACGAGACAGAAGAATTCTACAAAATGCAGGGAGAATGATCATGATATCCACGAGGGGGAGATACGCGCTGAGAGTAATGATAGATATAGCATCCAATCAGGGGGACGGATATGTTCCCATGAAGGAAGTGGCGGCCAGGCAGGGCCTGTCCCTTAAATACCTTGAACAGATCATCCCGCCCCTTACTGGCCACGGTCTGATCAAAGGTATCCAGGGAAAAGGCGGAGGGTACAGGCTTACAAAAGAGCCCTCCCAATACAATATAGGTGAGATCCTCAGACTGACTGAAAAAGACCTTGCACCTGTCAGCTGTCTGGCAGAAGGCGCACCGGAGTGTGAAAGGAGGCAGAAATGCAAGACTGTCGCCCTCTGGGAAGGCCTCGAAAAGGTTACTAACGAATACCTGAATTCAAAAACACTGGACGAGCTTTTATAAAAATACCAGTCTTTTCCTGTTCCATTGCCCTGTTTTTTCAAAATGTGTTACTATAGCATGAGTATGACATGCGATATACGAAAAAACAGAAAAGGAGACGATAATGGTATAGTACTTTTTTCTATCATGTCCGGGATCATCTCGATGAAGGACATTAGAAAGGTGGGATCCATAGGAATAAAGACGATCGTTTATTACCTTTGCACCACAGCAGTGGCAATAGTGATCGGACTTGCCGGCGGCAACATCTTCAAAGGATTCTTCCCTATTCTTGAGACATCGGAACTGACCTATAATCCGTCCGAAACAACTCCCTTCATGGATACGATAGTGGGGATCTTCCCGTCCAACTTTATCACTCCCCTGTCGGAATCCACCATGCTTCAGGTCATTGTCATGGCTCTTCTCATAGGCTTTGCCATCATTCTCGTGGGAGATGAAGCAGCTCCTGCAGTAAAGGGAATAAACTCCTTCAATGCCGTATTCATGAAGTGTATGGAGCTCATATTGAAGCTCTCCCCCATAGGTGTCTTCTGCCTTATCTGTCCGGTGGTTGCTGTGAACGGATCCACAATACTCGGTTCCCTTGCCATGGTCTTACTTGCCGCATATATCTGCTATATAGCGCACATGCTCATAGTATATTCGCTTGCGGTAAACTTTTTCGGAGGGATGAAGCCTCTGGATTTCATCAAAGGACAGCTTTCTTCCATGATCTTCGCATTCTCCAGCTCCTCCAGTGTGGGAACTCTTCCCATCAACATGAAGGGCTGTGAAAAGATGGGTGCCGACAAGGAGATCACATCCTTTGTGCTTCCCCTCGGTGCCACCATAAATATGGACGGAACCGCGATCTATCAGGGTGTCTGTGCCATATTTATAGCCTCCTGTTACGGCATAAACCTGGATCTTTCACAGATGATGACCATAGTGCTTACCGCAACACTGGCCTCTATCGGAACGGCGGGTGTTCCCGGGGCGGGAATGGTCATGCTGGCCATGGTGCTTGCATCTGTAGGCCTTCCTCTTGACGGGATAGCACTTGTTGCAGGTGTGGACAGGATATTTGATATGGGACGTACGGTTGTCAATATCACGGGAGACGCATCCTGCGCCATCGTTGTCTCCAATCTGGAGAGGAAGAAAGCCGCAAAAAAAGCAGCCCAAAGCAGTAATACATGATACTTATACAACAGCACCGCCTCCCGTTATGGGAGGCGGAATAAACCTTCTAATGTTTACTTCTCCGGTGTTTTCTTAAGCCATAGATCCGATATATCATCATAGTCCCATTTTATTGTGTCTATGCTTTTAGGATCGATCCTCGAAATCCGGCACTTTGCATGCGTCTTTCCGTATACCGGTTCCAATTGCCTTTTTATCCTGTCCTTTACGATATCCTTCTTTTTCCCCGGGATATCCGAAGCATCTCCGAGGAAATAGAAACCGCACCATAATGAAGCTTCATCGTATTTCCTTTTGCATATCTTCTCTGCGCTTTCCCGCCAGCTTTGATCTATAAGTCCGTAGGCCGCCAGATATTTAAGCTTCATTTTGAGCTCTTCAAAAAGCTTCCCGCCATTGTCCGGCTTCATTGCCCTGACAAAATCCTCATAATGCTTTTTAAGATTGTTTTCCTTTCGATCCATGCTCTTCCCAAGATATTTGAATTCGATAAGACCGAAGGCCTCTCCGTCAAAAACAACAAAATCAGCTCTCGGATGCTCATTTTTCGTCTTAAAAAGATGGGTCTCCACATCAATAACGACCATATTCCTCTCATCTTCTTTCCAGACAGATCCGAGCATACTGTGTTTTGCTATAACGCACTGCATGCTCTTCTCCTGCGGGTAGGAAGGATATGTAAGATGAACAGATCTGTTCAGATATCTCGTATACGCAGCAAATACGCTTAGATCAAGCAGGTCACTGTCAATTTCCGTGGATGAGCTGCCATGAGCCTTCAGAAGCTCCTTATATTTCAGATGGGCCGGCTTATCCAGTCCGTCAAACAATCCTTCCTGCAGGAACACTTCCGGAGGTTTCTTTTTATTTGGATGTCCATCGCAAAGGTACGGTGAATAGCTCCTGCTCCCTCCGGTAAAGACAACATCCCCAGTCCTTGTATCTACAGTAGCAATGCTCCCTCCGTATGCCCATATCCTCATCTTTCCTTCATATTTCTCTGATGCATCCTCAGGGCCGAGTATCAGAACGGGCTTTTTCAGTATGTTAAGATTGTTCACAAGCCCGTATTTCTCCCCTGAAAACATGTAACGAAATACATATTCACGGCTTAACCGCTGCAGATAATCCTTTACTTTCCCGTTGACCGGCAGTTCCAGAAAACTCTCCATGCTCACTTTATTCCTCCATTAAACGCATCAATATCCCGGAGCGGGCCGCTATCCCTGCATTATCCCTTTCCCCTTCGAAGCTCCTCTGTTTCCCATTCATCAGCCCTTTTCATGAATTCCGGAAAGTCTTCCTCACTATTTCCCTTTGATCTCCAATATTCAAGACAGTCTGACAGTTCCTCTCCGGCTCCGAGCATCTCCAGCACGTGTCTCTCTGTATCGTTTCGAGGACATTCACTTCCCATTTTCTCATACATTTCCTTCCACGGACTGTCTGTTTTTATTTCAGCCACGATCCATTCCCTCCCTTAGATCAAAGATCTCATCCGGATACAGCTCCTGTTTCGGACAATTTCATCTCTATTGTATTCCGTCCTCACTATTATGTCACATAAATCAGTTTATCACATCACTTAACTTAAAAATGTTCCGTCAGGACCGCATCGGGGCGAGATCACGCAATCTGCCAGTTTTCCGCCTGTTTGCGGATACTCACAAACGCCGCATACTTTCCGCCGAGCTCAAGCAATTCTTCGTGTCTTCCTTTCTCAACGACCTGTCCGTCATCCACCACCAGGATCTGGTCTGCGGCTTCGATGGTCGCCAGGCGGTGGGCGATGATGATCACGGTCTTGCCCCTGGAGAGCTCAGTCAGAGCCCCCTGGATCAGATGCTCGTTCTCCGGATCGATGCTTGCCGTCGACTCATCCAGGATGATGATCGGCGAATCCTTGAGGATCGCTCTCGCGATAGAGACGCGCTGCTTCTGCCCGCCGGAAAGTGTTCCGCCCCCTTCCCCGATCACGGTATCATAACCGTCGGGAAGTTCCATGATAAAATCATGGCAGCGCGCTTTCTTTGCCGCATCGATCATCTCTTCTTCCGTTACATTCTCCCGCCCAAAGCAGATGTTGGCCCGGATCGTATCGTTGAACAGATAGACATTCTGGAACACCATGGAGATGTTGGACAGCAGACTGTCCAGGCTGTATTTCCTTACATCCACGCCGCCTAAGGTGATCCCGCCCTTCGATACATCATAGAATCTGGCGATCAGACTGCAGATGGTCGTCTTGCCGCTTCCGGAAGGGCCGACGATCGCCGTGGTCGATCCCTGAGGGATGTCAAAGGAAACATCCTTAAGAACTTTTCTGTTTTCCGTCCTGTTTGCGTCCGAATAGGAAAATTCCACGTTATGAAAAGCAATGTCATAGCTCTGCGGTCTGATCTCTTCTCCTGCCGCATCCAGCAGATAATCATCGGAGAACATCTCCATCTTGTCAAAAGCATTGTTGATCACCGATAATACATGGGCACTGTCCGCGATCGGCTCGACGGAATTAAAGACG
>JAFVEU010000170.1 GCA_017475845.1 Lachnospiraceae bacterium
CGGCTCTATGAAAATATAGTTGATGAGGAAAAGGGAGTTTATGATGAGGAGGGAAATATCAACTTGAATCCCACTTCCCTTGAAGTCTGCTCCGGATACGTGGAAAAGCTCCTGTCGGAAGCCAAAGCCTATGACAGCTTCCAGTTTGTGCGCAATGGGTTTTTCTGCGCGGATTCAAAGGATTCAAAGCCCGGAAAACCGGTGTTTAACAGGATAGTATCACTTAAGAGCTCGTTTAAGCTTTCACAGTAAATGGCGTGACCCGCAGCGGCACCCGGGAGGTATTGGAATGGGACTTTTTTCCGGAATGAACAAATTCGGATTGAATGAGATCAAAGAGGATGAGATCTTTGCCGATCCCGCTGAGAAAAAGAAAGAGGAAAAGGCGGAGGAAAAGAAGAGAGAGGCAACAGAGCTTGATTTTCTGATAGACAGGACCTATATCTGCCCGGTCTGCGAGGAGGAATTCAAGAGTAAGACCGTAAAGAGCAGAAGTGTCAGGCTTATAGGCTCGGATGATGACTTAAGGCCCAGATATCAGCAGCTGGACTGCCTGAAATATGACGTTATCGTATGTCCCCACTGCGGTTACGCTTCCCTCGGCCGGACTTACAAGACGATCTACGACAGCCAGAAGAAGCTGGTGAGTGAGACGATCTCCAGAGGCTTCCGTTATATTGAGCCTGAGGGGATATATACCTATGATGATGCCATTGAGCGCTATCAGATAGCCTTTGCCAATGCCATGGCGATAAAGCAGATAGATTCCGAGAAGGCATATCTCTGTCTCAGGATGGGCTGGACCATCAGGGGGAAGAGCGAGACCTTGAAGGCCGGAACTCCCGGATATGAGGAAGAACTGAAGAAGTGCAGGGAGGATGAGAACGAGGCCCTGAAGCTGGCTATGGACGGTTTCCTGGCAGCAAGGAATAAGGAACAGCCCCCTTATGCGGGAATGGACCAGTCAACCCTTGATTACCTTATCGCTGTGCTGAGCGCCCGTTTCGGAAAGCTTGATGTGGCTTCAAAGCTTATTGCATCCCTGATCTCAAACAGGTCCGCAAATCCCAGGATAAGAGAGAGGGCCAGAGATCTGAAGGACAAGATAGTTTCAGGCTTGAAAAACTGATACAGGATATAAAAAACCCGGCCTGCGCCGGGTTTTTTGATGTCCTGAAACTTTTGCTGGGCTGATTTCACATGGACTTTATTCTTCGAATGATGAAAAGCTGAAGGTGGAGATCCTGTCATTTTTGGGGCCGGGATCCTTCTCCACGCCGACTGCATTTTCTTCCGCAGGCTTCCCTATGATATTCTCTTCTTCGAAGCTCACCTTCTCGGCGGCTTCTTCCAGCTTCTTTTCCACGTACGGAGCATTTTCCTCTTCCGCTGTTTCGTGAGATACTTCCTCTTTTTCGCCCTGAAAGGATATTTCCTGACCGGCTCCGGGGGCCTCCTCTGTTTCGGCCTGAAAGGACGCACCGGCTGAAGCAGCCTCCTCCTTTTCTGCAGCTTCCTCTTCATCCACAGCGTTTTCCGCATCCTCAACCTCCTCCTTTGAGAAGTTGAGCGGAACATATTCCCTTTTTGCGGGAACGGGAACGGATTCGGATTCGTTCTTTAAGAATTCTTCCAGCTCGTCATTTACGTCCGGCTCCGAATCCTCGAAACTGTCCTCCGTCTCCTTATTCTTCAGAAAATAGTAGGTGCCTGCTGCCGCAGCCCCTGCAAACAGTGAAAAAAGCAAAAACTTCCCGAATTTCTTAGCCATTATCTTTCCTCCGAAAGTGTGTATTGATAGCCATGCCAAGATTATAGTGCATTTTTACATTTTAGTAAACAGCAGTCCGGGAGGCCGTCATTGTCAATATGGTTTTGAGGATCGGCTTTGTATGATATAATGTTACATATTTTTCCGGGAGACAGGATATAACATGACAGACAGAGTAAGATTGCGGGTGCTTCTGACGGTATTGATGCTTTGTGTTTTGTCGGTAAGCGGCTGCAGGAAAAAAGAAGAGGATAAGGCGGAAAAGACGGATGTGGTGCTGACCACCGCTTTTGAGGAAAATGAGCTCTTCAGGATAGAGGACAGGAACTGTCTGATAGACGAGGCTTATGTATATATGAAGTCCGCCGGATCCAGGTATCAGGATGTATTCGGTAAGGATATATGGAAGCAGAATTTCGGCGGAAAAACACTGGAAAAGGAACTTAAGGATACCACTCTTGCAAGGCTTGCCCAGATAAAGAGCATGGATCTTCTGGCGACGGAATGGAACATAGCATTGGACGAGGCAGAGGAAGAAAAGGCCGGAAAGGCTGCTGCTGATTTCTATAAGCTGCTTAAGGAAAGCGGTGATAAGGGAAACGTTACGGAAGAGCTGTTAAAGGTCATGTATTCCGATTATGCCCTGGCGGACAAGATCTATAATGAGGTTACAAGAAACGTTAATCCCGAGATTAGTGATGATGAGGCCAGATCCATAACGGTGAAACAGATACTGTTCCGCACATCTTCATTGGACGAGAAGGGGAACAGAAAGGAATACAGTGAGCACGATAAGGAAGACGCCCATGACAGGGCCAGGGAGTGCCTGAAGAAAGCACTGGATGGAGCGGATTTTGATTCCCTGACGGAAAAGTTCAATGAGGATGATCAGAATACCTATACCTTCGGTAAGGGAATGATGCCCGAGGAATTTGAAAAGGCGGCCTTTAACCTGGGGACAGGGGAGATCAGCGACATAATCGAAACGGAGTACGGTTATCATATCATCAAGTGTGTCAGCGCCTTTGATCAGGAGGAAACGGATAAAAATAAAGAAAGGATAGTAAAGGAGAGGAAGAAAGAGGCTTTTAACCGGGTATATGATGAGTTCGTGCCCTCTCTTCACTCCAACTTGAATGAGGAGCTTTGGGACAGCTTTGAGTATGAGCCCGATGCGGGAAAAGGCCTTGAAAAGAGCTTTTTTGAAGTATTTGATGAGGTTTTCTAAATTTTGTTAGCACTTTTTGCAGTTGAGTGCTAAAAATCTATTGACTTTTGAATTGCACCGTTTTAAAATGTTCTCCGGTTGAAAAAACCGGAGAATTTTTTTTGGGATCCGGCGGATCCCGAATAGTTATGAATATATTTACAGAAAGGAAGTCGATCTTTTATGGAAGCAAAGCATGGAAATTTATCGATCAGCAGTGACAATATCTTTCCGATCATTAAAAAATGGATGTATTCGGATCAGGATATTTTCTTAAGGGAGCTGGTATCCAATGGCTGTGATGCCATAACTAAGCTTAAGAAGCTGGAAATGATGGGTGAATTCACTGCGGATAAAGCAGAAACCGACGGAGGTGAGGGCTCCGGATTAAAGGGCAGGATAGATGTCAATGTGGACAATAAGAAAAAGACCCTTACCGTCATTGATAACGGCATAGGCATGACTGCCGAAGAAGTTGATAAATATATAAACCAGATAGCTTTTTCGGGAGCCACCGAGTTTATCGAGAAGTATAAGGATAAGTCAGACGGAGACCAGATAATCGGACATTTCGGTCTGGGCTTTTATTCCACATTCATGGTGGCGGACAAGGTCACCATCGATTCCCTGTCATACAGGGAAAATGCAGTGCCGGTCCATTGGGAATGTGAGGGCAGCGGTACGGAATTCGATATGAAGGACGGTGACAGGACCAGAGTAGGTACCGAGATCACCCTGTATTTAAATGAGGAGTGTCTGAAGTACTGCAATGAGTACGCTGTAAGGGAGGTTCTGGAGAAGTACTGTTCCTTCATGCCCTATGAGATCTATCTGAATGATGTGAATAAGGAGCCTCCGAAGGTGGAGAAGGACAAGGACGGAAATGAGATAGTCCCCGAACCGCCAAAGAGCGTGAACGATATCCATCCCCTTTGGGCAAAGACTCCCAAGGACTGTACTGATGAGGAGTATAAGGAATTCTACAGGAAGGTATTCCGGGATTACAGGGAGCCCCTGTTCTGGATCCACCTGAACATGGATTATCCCTTTAACTTAAAGGGCATACTCTATTTCCCGAAGATCAACATAGAATACGAATCCATCGAGGGAGTGATAAAGCTCTATAACAATCAGGTCTTCATTGCCGATAACATAAAGGAAGTGATCCCCGAGTTCCTGATGCTCTTAAAGGGTGTCATAGACTGCCCGGATCTTCCCCTCAATGTATCCAGAAGCGCTCTGCAGAATGACGGTTTTGTAAATAAGATCTCAGAGTATATTACAAAGAAGGTGGCGGAGAAATTATCGGGTCTCTGCAAGACCGATAAGGAGAATTATGAGAAATACTGGGAGGATATCTCCCCCTTCGTAAAGTACGGATATCTGAGGAATGACAAATTTGCGGAAAAGATAAATGACTATATCCTCTTTAAGGATATCAACGGCAAATTCCTTACGCTGCCCGAGGCTCTTGAGCTTCCCGCCACCGCGGAAGAAGCAGAGGAAAAAGAGGCAGCTGAGAATAAAGAGGAGGCTGCGGCTGAAACAGGCGCAGAAGAGGCAAAGGCTGAAGAAGCAACGGAAGAGAAGGCTGGGGAGGCTTCAGAAGACAAGGATGCTGAGGAAAAGGCCGGAGAGGAAAAGGCTGAGAAGAAGGAAAAGACTGTCTACTATGTGACCGATGAGGTGCAGCAGAGCCGTTACATCGATATGTTCAAGAAGGCCAAGATGGATGCGGTGGTGCTCACACATAATATCGATACTCCCTTCATGCAGTCCCTGGAAGGAAAGAATGAAGGCGTTAAGTTCATGCGCATAGATGCGGATGTGACCGATGCCATGACCTCAAAGGAATCGAAGAAGGAGAGCGAGGAATTCGGAAACATCGCAGAAACAGTACAGAAGATCCTCCGGAAGGCCTTTAAGAAGGAAAAACTCACCGTCAAGGTGCAGAAGCTTAAGGATAAGAAGGTGGCTTCCGTCATAACCGTATCCGAGGAGACAAGAAGGATGCAGGATATGATGAAGATGTATTCCATGGGCGGTAATGATATGGGAGACATGTTCAAGGATGATGACGGACAGACTCTTATAATGAACGCCAACCACCCTCTGGTGAAGACCGTTATGGAAGAACCGGAGAGCGACCGCTCAAAGCTTATCTCCGAGCAGCTCTACGATCTCGCGGTGCTGGCTAATAAGCAGCTTCCGCCGGAGGAGATGAAAAAGTTCATCGAGCGTTCAAATGACATAATGATGAAGCTGTAAAAGGTTTTGGAACGCAGCAGATCCAAAGAATGGATAAGGGGCCGGTGAGTCATTGACCACCGGCCCCGTTGCTTTGCTGTTTTTCTCCGCTATTAAATTCCCATGAGGGATTGTATGAGAAGAATGGTGAGGAGCACCGGGGCGATGACCTTTACCATGGCGATGTACAGGCCCCTGTTCCGGAACTTTTCGCCGTTCTTCGTGGCTTCGTCTATGATGATCTGCGGCTTTACGGCCCAGCCGATAAGGAGACAGGTTCCGATGGCAGTTATGGGCATCAGTATATTATTGCTTAAGAAATCCAGAAGATCCAGGATCTGTCCTGTGGCGCCTCCCGGAAGGGGGCATTCGAAATACAGGACATTGTAGCCCAGGCATACCAGTACTCCTATGAGAAAGGCTCCGATCCCTTCAATGACTGTAGCCTTCTCCCTGGATACACGGAACCGGTCCATGATGGAAGAGACTACAGCTTCCATCATGGATATGGAGCTTGTAAGAGCAGCTAAGAATACCATGATGAAGAAAAGGGCTCCCAGAACCTTTCCCAGACCTCCCATGGAAACAAATACCTTGGGCATGGAGATGAAGAGCAGGGAAGGCCCTGAGGCATCCATTCCTTCCCGTCCCATAAAGACATAGAGCGGAAGTATGGTCATTATCCCCGCAAGGAATGCCACTGCTGTGTCGAATATCTCTATCTGGGTCACACTGGATATGAGATCGTCCTTATCTCCGAAATAGGAACCATAGGATATCATTATCCCCATGGCCACGCTGATGGAATAGAATAGCTGTCCCATGGCATCCAGCAGTACGTTCATAAAGGAGACCGGGGTCTGGCCGCTCACATCCGGAATGAGATAGATCAAAAGGCCCTGAAGTCCGGTCCGCACCGTGCCGTTATCGTCATAGCTCAGAGTCAGGGAAAAGACGGCGATTCCGATGACTATGACTAACAGTACGGGCATCAGGGTCTTTGAGAATTTTTCAATCCCCTTGTTTATTCCCCTGTAGATAATAAAGGAAGTAAAGAAGATAAAGATGCTTAAGTATATGACGGGCTCCGCAGCAGATGTGATAAAGCCGGTGAAATAACCCTCCGCCGCGGGGTCAGCCGGCTGCCCGAAAAGGTAGACGGTGCAGTATTTCAATACCCATCCGCCGATGGCGCAGTAGTACGGAAGAATGATCAGCGGTACCGCCAGAGCAAAATATCCGATCCATTTCCATTTCGGGTGAATGGCAGCGTAAGCGTCTATGGGGCTCTTCCTGGTCCTTCGCCCTATGGAGACCTCCGATACAAGAAGTGTGAATCCGAAGGTGGTTGCCAATATCAGGTATACCACCAGGAAGAGGCCGCCTCCGTTTTGAGCCGCAAGATACGGGAACCGCCAGAGATTTCCCAGTCCTACCGCACTTCCCGCAGCGGAAAGCACAAAGCCTACGGATCCTGAAAATGAGCTTCTTTTATTATCCAAAATATACCCCCCCGGAAAAAACTGTTTAATAAATCTAAGTATTATCTGATTTTTATCAGGATGTGTCAAGTACTGGGAGCGTGTCCGGGACACTTTGAAGCTTTTTTGATTTTGTGTTACAATGGCACTTATGGATTTCGGAAGACATGGAGCCATAAGGCGGGCAAGGGAATTAAACGCCAAGGGGCCGAAATTTTTACACATGATACTGGTGGCTTTTGTCACCCTTACGGTTTTCGGTATGATCTCCGCAGCCGTAGTGGGGGCTGCCGGATTTCTCGGTGTTTTTAAGGGAGTTGTAGCCACAGCCCCGGAGATCGACAATATAGATATACGCCCCTCGGGTTATTCCTCTACCATATATGATTCAGACGGCAAACAGCTTACAAAGCTCGTGGCAGCGGATTCAAACAGGATCTACCAGACTATAAACAAGATCCCGCTTGATCTGCAGCACGCTTTTGTGGCTATAGAGGATGAACGCTTTTACGAGCATAACGGGATAGACATCAAGGGAATAGTCCGTGCGGGAGTCACGGGAATAAAAAGCCGTGACTTTTCCCAGGGTGCCAGTACCATAACCCAGCAGCTCATAAAGAACAACGTCTTTACGGAGTGGACTCACGAGTCCTCCTTCATGGAAAAACTGCGCCGGAAGATCCAGGAGCAGTATCTTGCGGTGGAGCTTGAAAAACAGGATGATGTTACAAAGGACAATATCCTGGAGCTCTATCTGAATACCATAAACCTGGGCCAGAACACTTTAGGTGTCCAGGCTGCTTCTCTTCGCTATTTCAACAAGAACGTTTCGGACTTAAATCTCTCCGAGGATGCGGTGATCGCCGCTATTACCCAGAATCCTTCAAGGTATAATCCCATTTCACACCCCGAAAACAACGCCGAGAGGCGGATGAAGGTCTTAAACAATATGCTGAAGCAGGGATATATCACCAAGGCTGCCTATGATCAGGCCGTAAATGATGATGTTTATTCCAGGATCAGGACCATAAATGAGGAGACGGGTTCCGGCAAGGTCAATACATATTTCGTGGACGCTCTTACAAAGGCTATACTGGAGGATCTGGTGGAGAAGCTGGGATATACGGAAACCCAGGCATATAACCAGCTCTATTCCGGGGGATTGAGCATCTATGCCACCCAGGACTCAAAGATCCAGAAGATCTGTGATGACTTTGCGGGAAACGAGGAAAATTATCCCGCAGGGACAAAGTATCTCCTGGACTATGAGCTTACGGTGGAGAAAAAAGACGGGGAATACCAGAACTATTCTTCCGAAATGATGGCGCTGTGGCTGGCGGACAACGGCTACAACAAGAACCGGCTGTTTGAAAGCCAGGAGGATGCCCGGGCAGCAGCGGATGAATATAAGAGATCCATTCTGGAGGAGGGCAATGAGTTTATCTCGGAATCCTATTCCACCGCTCCCCAGCCGCAGATATCCATAACAGTGGCGGATCAGTCCACGGGTTATGTGAAGGCAATGGTTGGCGGAAGGGGGAAGAAGGAAGCGAGCCTCACCCTGAACCGGGCAACGGATACCCTAAGGCAGCCCGGATCCACCTTTAAGATAGTATCCACCTATGCACCTGCTCTGGACAGCGGCTTAAAGACCCTGGCCAGCACCCAGGTGGACGAGCCCTTTAATTACGTCAACGGACGTCCGGTATCCAACTGGTATAAGGGCTATAAAGGCGTATGTACGCTTCGCTACGGAATAGAGCAGTCCCTGAATATAGTTACCGTAAAGACCCTTACGGATATTACTCCCCAGCTGGGCTTTGATTACCTCCTGAAGTTCGGTTTTACCACCCTGGTGGACAGAAGGGTCACCAGTGACGGGAGAGTCATGTCGGATATTTCCCAGGCTCTGGCTCTGGGAGGCATAACGGACGGTGTCAAGAATATCGAGCTTAATGCAGCCTATGCGGCCATAGCCAATAAGGGTACCTACATAAAGCCCATGCTCTATACAAAGATACTGGATCATGACGGCAACGTGCTTCTTGAAAACGAGCCGGAGAGCCATGAGGTGTTAAAGCCCACCACCTCCTTCCTTCTCACCAGCGCCATGCAGGATGTTGTCACGAAGGGAACAGGCGGATCCGTTAATTTCGGTACACAGCCCATAGCGGGAAAGACCGGGACCACTTCGGATGAAAATGATGTGTGGTTTGCCGGGTATACCCCCTACTACACCTGCACCACCTGGGCAGGCTTTGACAATAACGTGGACCTCACCACCAAGGATCAGCAGAGGCTGGCCCGGACCATGTGGAGAGGCGTCATGGAAAAGATACATGAGGATCTGGAGAGGAAGGAATTCACCACTCCCGAGGGAATAGTCACAAGAGTAGCATGCAACAAATCCGGAATGCTGGCAGTGGACGGCATCTGTACCGTGGACGGCAGTGCCTATACCGAATTCTTTGCATCCGATAACGTTCCGGAGGAAAACTGCACCTACAACCATTCAGGCATGGGGTACATCTGCTCTGCAAC
>JAFVEU010000171.1 GCA_017475845.1 Lachnospiraceae bacterium
CAGCCAACACACGAGCGGGGTCGGCGCGGTTATCCTGTTTTAACCGGAAAACAGCATGATCAACAGGAATATCATCGATGATTTATTCAGGGATTAATCCCACATCTGACAAATCGGTTTTAAAGTCAGGGCGGGAGGGGGAGAGCATCTGCAGACACAACCCATTTGGGACCGCCCCGACAAAATATGCCGCGTACGTAGTCTTAGTGCACAGGCCTTGAGCAGATCCTAAACGCGAATGACCTGTGCACGTAGACTACGTTAGCGGAGAGTTTGGCGCAGGGCCGGTCCCGGGGTGGTGTCTGCAGATGCTCTCTCCCTCCCGCCCGTCAAACTTGAAACACATAAGTATAGCCTGAACATACCTAAATGTGAATAGGATGCACTTGAAGAATACATTGGCTGAGAGTTTGGCGCAGAGCTGTTGATATGATATACTCGAAAGACAACCATGAGTAACCGTCGGGGGAGGAAAGGAGAAGGAAGAATGAACGAAAACATCAGTAAAAGAAACAGGCTTCTGGCAGAGAAGGTGATCAAGGGACTGGAGTCCAGAAACATGAGCGGGTATTATGCTGAGACAAAAGAAGAAGCTCTGAATATGGCACTGGAGATGATCCCGGAGGGAAGCACCGTGGGAATGGGTGGAGCAATGAGCGCCCATGAGATAGGCCTGGTGGATGAGTTAAAGAAGGGAAATTATAACTTTATAGACAGGGACGCAGAGGAAGATAAGAGAGCAGCCATGCTTAAGACCTATGACGCTGATATCTTCCTGTCAAGTGTCAATGCCATGACAGAGGACGGTGTGCTTATAAATATTGACGGAAATTCCAACAGAGTATCGGCCATAGCCCAGGGACCGAAGAAGGTGATCTTTATCGTGGGAATGAATAAGGTCTGCAGCGATGTGGACGGAGCCATGAAGAGGGCAAGAAATGTGGCGGCTCCCATTAATGCACAGAGGTTCGGCCTGTCAACACCCTGTGCAAAAACCGGGGCATGTATGGATTGCAAGTCGCCGGACAATATATGCTGTCAGTTTCTTATGACCAGGTTTTCAAGACATGAAGGAAGGATACATCTCATACTGGTAAACGACAGCTTGGGATTTTAATATGAAAAAAGGGGGCGTGGCATGATATACAGAAATTTTCAGGACATAAAGCTGTCAGCGCTGGGATATGGAGCCATGAGGCTTCCGGTCATCGACGGGGATGAGGGAAATATAGACCGGGAAAAAGTGGAGAAGCTGATAGACCGGGCCATGGCAGAAGGAATAAATTACTATGATACAGCCTGGGGATATCATAACGGACAGTCGGAAAGGGTCCTTGGAGATATACTGGCAAAATATCCCAAAGACAGTTATTATTTTGCGGACAAATTCCCGGGCTATGATCTTTCAAATATGCCGAAGGTCAAGGAGATATTTGAGGAGCAGTTAAGGAAGACGGGAAGGGAATACTTTGATTTTTATCTGTTCCATAACGTCTGCGAAATGAACATCAATGAGTATCTGGATCCGCAATACGGCGTAGCGGAATACTTATTTGAACAGAAGAAAAATAAGAGGATCCGGCACCTGGGTTTCTCCTGTCACGGAGAGCCGGAAACACTTAATAGATTTCTTGAGGCCTACGGGGACCGGATGGAGTTCTGCCAGCTCCAGTTAAATTATCTGGATTGGACCTTCCAGCACGGAGAAGAAAAGGTCAGGATGCTGAAGGAGAGAAACATTCCGGTGTGGGTAATGGAACCCTTAAGGGGAGGGAAGCTTGCAAAAATAAAGCCGGACTACGAAGAGAGACTAAGGAAAATAAGGCCGGAGGAGAAGGTTCCTGCCATGGCATTCAGATTCCTGCAGGGGACTGAAGGCGTCACCATGATACTTTCAGGGATGACCACGGAGGAGCAGCTGACTGAGAATCTATCCACCTTTAGAGAAGATAAACCCCTGAATGATAAGGAAGTAAAGGAGCTTATGGGGATCGCGGCAGATATGATCTCGGAAAATGCTGTTCCCTGTACAGCCTGCCGCTACTGCACAAGTCATTGTCCACAGGAACTGGATATACCCAGGTTCATTTCACTTTACAATGAACACTTTGTTACGGTAAACGGCGGAGGGTGGGACTTTATCGCACCCATGGCTCTCTCTGCCATCGCAGAGGACAAACGGCCTGCAGCCTGTCTGCATTGCAGAAGCTGTGAGCAGGTATGTCCGCAGAAAATAAAGATTTCAGAGATCATGACAGATTTTGTAAAGCAGATAGGGTGATTCTGTGTTATAATATTTTTCCATCTGTTCTGAAATCAGATCAGGAACAGGATTTCCGGTGGAAATTCGCCGGATATCCTGATAAGAAATATGAGGAAGGAGAAAACTTGCTTCAGATCAGCAAGTCATAAAAATGGGAAAAGTACTGGCAATAGCAAATCAGAAAGGCGGCGTGGGAAAGTCAACTACAGCTATTAATCTTGCAGCGTGTCTTGCGGAAAAAAAGAAAAAGGTGCTGGTGATAGACAGCGATCCCCAGGGAAATACCACCAGCGGATTCGGTGTGGATAAAAACACGGCGGAGAATACGGTTTACGACCTGTTGCTGGATGACAGCATAACCATAGAAGACTGTATAATAAATGAAGTCATTCCTTTTGTGTCACTGGTGCCGTCCAATATGGATCTGGCCGCTGCAGAGATAGAGCTTATAGGCACAAAGGACAAGGAATATATAATCGACAACAAAATGAAGGATGTGAGGAAAAAATATGATTACATCCTTATCGACTGTCCTCCGAGTCTTGGTTCGCTGACGGTGGATGC
>JAFVEU010000172.1 GCA_017475845.1 Lachnospiraceae bacterium
ATAGCAATAAATGATATGGAGACCGTATTTCTTATTTCAGAGAAGGGAGCGGTCTCCTTTTCTCTGATCCCGAAGGAGAAGAACGGAATACAGGGCGGGAGGGAGCTCTTTTTTGAAAAGGCGGGACCGGATCCCCTTGTACAGATCTCTGTAACCGGAGACGCTTCCTGCCCGGGATTTGCGGCGGGAGAGACAAGGCATAACAGTGCTTTTACCGGATCATTGAAGTTCCTGTCCCAGGATGTACGGGAATCGGCAGAGGAGAAGAGGATCGAGACCACAGTCATTTCTCCCGAAGGGATAAAGGCTGTACATACTGTGGCAGCAAAGGGGACGGACAGGAGTATCCGGGTTTTCACAAGGGTGATCAATGACTCGGAGGAAGCGGTCACCATAGAGGCACTGTCCTCTGCAAACTTAAGCGCCCTTACTCCCTATACGGCTGATGAAGGCCGGGACAGGTTAAAGCTCCACAGGTTCAGGAGCCGCTGGAGCGCAGAAGGGCGTCATGAGGAGAGGACAATAGAGGAACTGCTCCTTGAGCCTTCCTGGGCTGAATTTGCGGTGAGATGCGAAAAGTTCGGGACAAAGGGCTCCATGCCGGTAAGGGGTTATTTTCCCTTTGCGGCGGTGGAAGACAGGGAAGAGGGTGTATTCTGGGCTATGTCTCTAGCCTGCCCTTCCTCATGGCAGTTTGAGGCTGTAAGGATAGACAGGGGCTTAAGCCTTTCCTGCGGTCTCGCGGACTATGAATACGGCCACTGGAGAAAGACCCTTGAGAGGGGAGAGAGCTTTACGACTCCCGAAGCCTATGTCACAACTGCAAGGTGCGATCTTAACGAAGTCTGCGACAGGCTCCTTGATGTGCAGAGGAGCAGGCTTTTTCCTTCGCAGAAGAAGACCGTATTGCCGGCTGTTTTTAACGAATACTGCACCACCTGGGGAGAGCCCTCGGAAGAGAACATTGAAAAGATCCTGAAGGTTGTGAGGGGAAGGGATTTTGAGTATTTTGTCATAGATGCCGGGTGGTACGCCGATTCCATGAAGGGCTGGCAGGATAACATGGGAGACTGGAGGGTGGCTCCGGATCTTTTCCCAAAGGGTATAAAGAGCGCCGTTGAGAAAATAAAGTCCGCGGGAATGAAAGCAGGTATATGGTTTGAGCTGGAGGTTGTGGGCAGGGACTCGGATGTGGCTTATGACAGAGCCCATCTTCTTAAGAGGGACGGGAAGGTGGTGATCTCGGGGACCAGAAGGTTCTGGGATATGCGCCTTGAATGGGTAAATGAATATCTCGGAAAAAAAGTTATCTCATTTCTCAGGGAAAATGGCTTTGAATATGTTAAGATAGATTATAATGAAACCATCGGTATCGGCTGTGACGGAGCGGAGAGCCCGGGAGAGGGCCTGAGGCAGTGCCTTTACGCAACGGAAGAGTTTTATAAAAGGATTAGGGAGGAAGTTCCGGGGATCGCAATCGAGGTATGTTCCTCCGGAGGCCACAGGCTGGAGCCCTCCTTTATGGAGCTTGCGGATTATCTCTCTTTCTCCGATGCCCATGAGGAAAAGGAGATACCGGTCATCGCACTGGACCTTCAGAGCCTGATACTTCCGGAAAAAAGCCAGATCTGGGCGGTCTTAAGGAAGAGCGACGGATCAAAGCGGATCGCTTATTCCATTTGCGCCGGAATGTACGGAGTCCTCTGTGTTTCCGGTGATGTTTCCGATCTCAGTAAGGAACAGTGGGAGCTGGCCTTAAGGGGAGTTCATCTCTATAAGAAGGCTTCTCCTGTGATCATTAAGGGAAAGAATGAGAGATTCGGACCCTTCCAGAATTCAAACAGGGCACTGAAAGGTTATCAGGCAGCTGTCAGATACGGTGAAAACGGCAGGGCATTGGTCATTGTCCATTCCTTTGAGCATGAAGGCATTCAGGAGATAAGTATTCCCCTAAAGGGTAAGTATAAGATCTCCGATAGCTTCGAAGCCATGGATCATAAGGTGAAGATCGGAGGAAGCACCCTGAACATGGAGTTCACCGAAAGCTTCGATGCACTCTCACTTTTACTGGAACAGGACGGCTGAGCTTTCCTGGTTTCCGCCGGTGATTCGGAGACACTCCGGGATTCTTTGCAGCTGTCTGAGGAAAGGAACATTTAATGAAGATGCCGGAAAGCAGAAGAATACTTATGTCACTTATGGGGGTCGTGATCTGCGCCATAAGCGTGGGCTTTTTCAAGCTGGCGGCCCTGGGGGTGGATCCCTTCCAGTCCTTTATGGCAGGGCTTGACGCACTTATCCCCGTAGGCTTCGGAACACTGTATATGATAACCAATGCGGTGCTCCTTCTCTTTTCCCTGATCTTTGACAGGCATTATATAGGCATTGCCACCTTTATAAACCTGTTTCTCTTAGGCTATATCACACAGTTTTCCTATGCGGTCTTACAGCGGCTTATCCCGGATCCCTCCCTTGTGATAAGGGTGGCATGCCTCGTATTCGGGGTGGTGGTGATCTGTTTCGGATCCGCGTTCTATATGACGGCAGACCTGGGGGTTTCCACCTATGACGCCATTGCGCTTATCATTACCGGAACCTGGAAAAAGGGTAGGTTCTCATACGTGAGAATAATAACGGATCTTTGCTGTGTGCTCCTTGGCTGCGTTCTCTTTATACTTGCGGGAAATTCCATATCAGCAATTCCCACCATTGCCGGGGTCGGTACCATAATCACCGCTTTCTTCATGGGTCCTTTGATCGAGTTATTCAATGTGAAGTTTGCCCGTCCCTTTCTTAATAAGGGAAAATGATATAAGGAGAAAACGGGATAGCAGGGTATTTTGACCGCAACGCCGTAAAATGGTAGAATATTAAAGTTAATCTGTTGTCAGTTACAGCGCTGTTTTACGGAGTTTAAGTCTATGGGGGTTGATAGAGGTTTTTCTGAAGACAAATCCCGTTGAAGAATTGGAAAAAGAAGCACCTGAGGACCGTCTGCCCATATTGCTGATAGTCATTGCCATGGTCGTCATTTTATCTGCAGTTGTTCTGACCATCCACCTGTATATCGGCCTAAATGCCATGAGAGCAGCCAAGGGCATGAAGTACAGCAGGGGTTATTATGCCTTTGCCATAATACTGCTTATCTTTACGGTTCTTGGTCTCTTTTCCTACAGGGAGGGATTAAAGGATGTCGATAATATTGATACCACCATTGCAGCCATGCTGGTGGATCTGACTACCATCTATATTTTGGCTGTCACTGTCATTTCCACAAGAAGGATCAGATCAATAAAGAAAAAAGAACCGGGGGAGCTTGATAAATAATGCAGGAAGATTTTCATTATTATGCAACCTATTGCGCAGCTTATATAGCGGGTTATTCCCATGAGGAAAGCTTGGATATTGCCTACAGTGCACAGTTTGTGGATGTATGCTCCAGGACTCTTCTTGCGAAGATAAAGGGACCCTCTGATGCTGCCACCACGCAGCTGCAGCTGGAGCTTATGGATGCAAGGACCGACCGGGTGGGACTTCAGGATATCACCAGGATATGGTCTTCCTTCCATTTCCTGCCGAGGGATCTGAATGCCGTAAGGGAGAAGTGTACCAAGGGTTACCGGAATAAATACAGGCTTATCTGCGGCCCCAACGGTGAACTGGTAAAAAAGACGGTGGATCTTGCAAAGGATAAACCGGTGCAGTCCGTGGGTATAGCCATGCATGTTCTGGCTGATACCTGGGCCCACGCCAATTTCGCCGGGACTCCGTCCCTGGTGATCAACAATACCAATTATCTGTTTTACGAGCTCTTTCCGGAAGGAGACGGTTACAGGGAGCAGCAGATAAGGTTCAGGCATTCCACATCGGTTCCCGATGATCTAGAGAACAGCATCTACACCAACAGCCTTTATCAGAGCAGTGAGAATTCCATCATGAATCTGGGACACGGAAGGGCAGGACACCTGCCGGATTACAGCTTTGTGAGATACAGATATCTTCCTGCCTGGGGCGAGTATGAAGAGATAATAAAGGACAATCCCCGGGATTACATCAATGCGTTCACCCAGATGATCCACGCCATGAAGTGCATACGGGGAGTAAAGGGACCTTTTGAAACGGAAACCTATGACATGGAGGCCATAGAACCCTGGCTTGACAGGATAAAGGGCATTATAGGCAAAAGGCAGATCCTTGCAAGCGATGACTGGAAGGCCTTCGGGGAGGAACTGTCTGGGCAGTCCATAGAAGACTTTGAGATAGACAGATATTTCAACGAATATACATCCGTCCTTAAGGAAAGAAAGGATGATACCTTTATCGGAAAATTCATCCTTGGCGCCCTCGCCCATAAGGGTATGGTCATCAATGAGATATTTAAGACCGGAAATAAGCTGGCGGGAGTTGTAAAGCAGAATTCCGTCACCGGAAAAACGGCAGAGGATGAGCAGCAGGAAGATGTCGCAGAGCAAAGTTCCGTCACCGGAAAAACGGCAGAGGATGAGCTGAAGGAAGAGGCTGCAGAGCAGTAAAGGGGGATACAGTGACTATATTTCAGAGGTTTTGGGTTTTTATCATAGGATTGATAATGGTCATACTGGCGCTGAGCTTTATCACCAATCCCGATGAGAATTCCTATCTGTGGGTGATACTCTTTCTGTTCCTCGGGCTTGCCATCAAGGGGGTAAAGGATATCATCTTTTACTTCACCATGGCCAGGCATATGGCAGGAGGGAAGCTTATCCTTGTACAGGGGGTCATCGTGCTTGACTTTGCCTTCCTTACGGGTTCCCTTTCCGATGTTCCGAAGATTTACGTGCTCCTATATCTTATAGCGGTCCATGCCTTTTCCGGAGTGGTGGAGATACTTAGGGCCATGGAGGCAAGACGCACGGTATCGGGGCCCTGGAAGCTGAAGTTCAGCCACGGGATCGTCAATTTTATACTGGCGCTTTCCTGTTTTGTCTTTATCAGGCAGACAAGTACGGCTCTTATAATCTACAGCATAGGACTCCTGTATTCCGGCCTCATGCATATGGGCAGTGCATTCAGGAAAACAACCTATGTCATGATCAATTAAGAAAGAGAAGAGTTTTCCTTCAGTTTATAACAAGACAGAGCATGGTGAGATCATCATACTGGGGGGTATCCCCTGCGAATCCGTCCACAGCCGCCCTTACCTTTTTCATTATCGTTTCCGGAGCGTCTTCCGGTGAAACCTCTGACAGCACCGATTCAAGTCTTTCCTCTCCGAACATGGTCCCGTCCCCGGCGTTTGCTTCAGGCACTCCGTCCGTATATACAAACAGCGCATCTCCGGAAGAAAGGGTGTACTCTTCATTACTGAATTCAATGCCTTCCATAAGTCCAAGGGGAGAGCCGTGGTCGGTCCGGATAAGTCTGAAAGGATCGCCTCCGGAGCGGAGTCCGGGATTTTCGTGTCCGGCGTTGGCGGAGATCAGTGAACCGGTGGAGATCGTTAAGATCCCGAGCCATACCGTTACGAACATACAGCTGTCATTTCCTTCGCAGAGCCAGTTGTTCACATCCCTTAATATCTCGGAGGGATTTCCGCCCACATTGGTTCTGTTCTTCAGCATGGTCTTTGATACTGCCATGAAGAGTGCTGCCGGAACACCCTTTCCGGAAACGTCCGCAATGGTCAGTGCCAGATGGTCGTCGTCTATCATATAGCAGTCGTAAAAGTCGCCTCCCACTTCCTTTGCGGGATTCATGGCTGCGTAAAGACGAAATTCCTTTCGCTCGGGGAATTCCCAGGGCAGCATCTGCATCTGTATGTTTGCGGCTACATTGAGTTCTGTGGCAACTCTCTCTTTTTCTCCCGCAAGTATCTCCATTTCCTTTGTATAGCGTTCCATCTCCAAAGCCAGGGCAGAGAACTGGTCTGCAAGAGCACCGATCTCATTTCTGGAACGGATGGTGGAAAGCTCCGCGGTCAATCTCTCCGCGTCTTTCGTATCGGCGTATTCGGACAGATATTTCTTAACCTTTGAAAGGGGTCTGGGCACTATAAAATACAGGAATATAAGGATCAGGGCAAGAACGATCAGCATTAAAAGGATAACTTCGTTTCGGATATGCTCCGTATAGACCATGTCGGAGTACACTGATTCCGCGTAAAAGACACCGATGAGTTCTGCCGTGGAATTCCCCTGATAGGGATCGAAGTAAATGCCGGTACCGAAGAGCATCACCTCTTCCGGTGTGGTAAAAGCCCATTTCCACACTTCGGGCTCCACCGCAGTGGAAGTGTTTTCCACGGTTTTCAGTATTTCCTTTATGTCTTCCTTGCGCCCCAGAAGGATCTCTCCGTCGGGGGAGTTGGTCATGATGAGAAAGCGGTCCTCTTCTTCGCTATCTGTCATTGTAAGAAAAATGGCACATTCCTCTTCTTCACTTTCACCCTGATAGCTCTTGAAGATCTCAAGCAGTTCATGATAGCACCAGACCGCAAATCTCCTCTGATCCTTAGGAGACAGGGAAGAGGCTTCTTCCGCGGTGATATCCTCCACATCCTCTTCGGAAAGGGATTCAAGGATATCGTCTATGTTACCCTTCTCATCCATCCTTTCGTCTTTTGTCACCAGGGTGTCCGCGTTTTCTCTCCAGTAATCCATAAGCCAGGTTATGGATCTGTATTCTTCCAGATCATCGGAGAGATCCGACATGTAGTCGATGAACATGGTGACGTTATTGGAAAGTGAGGTGGAAAATGAAGACATGGTCACCATATTTCCCACCGCGATGATGACGACGGAGAACAGGATGATTATCACCAGTCCGATCTGTACAAGTATCTTCCGGTTACTGCTTTTTGCGGTAACAGTCTTGTTATTATCCTCCATACAGATATGCTCCTTGCGAAAAGCCTGTGTTAACACACTTATTTTATTAGAAAAGAATGGGATTATCAACAAAGACCGTCTTTTATAATTATCCCGTTCACTATTGTTTCGAAATAATGCTAAAATAAAGGGAAGCTTGTCCTGTTTACAGAACCGGTACACTGCTGCAGGGTTCATTGGATAAGGGTGACTGTGCAGGGCCCGAAGGGTTCTGAACAGTTACGGATAATGAGGGACAGGACGGAATAAGGGAAATAAAAGAGGTTTGCTATGGAAAAGATCAAGGATAAAGGATTATCCCTCCGCACGATACATATATGGCTGATCATCACTGTTGTGATCACTTCGGGTATAGTGATATTTATGACCTTCAGACTGACCAATACATTTCAGCGTCTCTCTGAAGCCGAGGAACTGCATACGGAGCTTGGAAACGCGGCCCACGAGCTGATGGACGCGTCGGACTATCTGACTGAGAGCGTGCAGCGGTTCACGGTAAACGGGGATATGCGCTTCCTTGAGCAGTATTTTACCGAGGCTTTTGAATCAAACAGACGTGAAGAAGCCCTTGAGAGGATGAATGTGGGTAAAAACACTTCATCCGCGCTGCAGCAGCTTAGGGAGGCCATGAACCACTCGGTGAACCTGATGAACCAAGAATACTATGCCATGCGGCTCGTGATCGAAGCAAAGGGCTATACCGATTATCCGGAGATCCTGGATGCTGTGGAGATAAGCCCGGAGGACGCGTATCTTTCGGAGGATCAGAAGATAAGACGGGCTACCGAACTGGTACTTAATGATGACTATTATGACCAGAAGGACAGGATAAGAAAGGACATGCAGGAAAGCCTTAAGGAAGTGGACAGTCTGATGCAGAGTGTCAAGGACAGGGAACTGTCCACCCTCCGCCGGGAGATCATGATGGTCTGTATTGTCATTGTGCTCCAGGTGATCTCCATACTTGTCATGGTAAGACTTACCTCGGTCCTCGGCATACATCCCGTATTGAAAGCCGTTGACAGGATAAAGGAGGACAGCCCCATACCGGAAACCGGGGCCAATGAGTTCAGGTATCTTGCGAAGGCATATAACAAGATGTACTCAAGGTACAGGACAAGTCTTGAAAACCTGAATTACAAGGCGTCCCATGACGAGCTGACAGGAGCATATAACAGAGCGGGATATGAGCTTCTGGTATCCGGTCTGGATCTGGAATCCACATACATGATGCTTCTGGATGTGGACAATTTCAAGTATATCAATGATACCTACGGACATGAGACCGGCGACAATATCCTTATAAAGCTGGTACAGGTATTGAACAGCATCTTCCGTGATGATGACTGCATCTGCCGTATCGGAGGGGATGAGTTTGTGGTATTCATGGTCCATTCTTCCGGAATGCCGCAGCGGCTCATCGAATCAAAGATCATACAGATAAATGACGAGCTTGCAAAAACGGAAGACGGGCTGCCGCCCATCTCCATAAGTGTGGGCGTAGTGAACGGCAAAAATGTGGATGATGTGGAAAGCCTTTTCGAGAAAACAGACGCTGCCATGTACGAATCAAAGAAAAAAGGAAAGCACACCTATACTTTCTATTCATAGGATTTACGGGAATTTTTCTGCTCCTTATCCTGTCCGTGAATCCCTGAAGCTCATACTCCGGAACATTAAGCCTTCTAATGAATAAACTCTATAGGCTGTTAAGACTCATAAAACATGGTATTTGTCTTATGAGTTCAGCACTACTCCATTTTCTTCCAACAGTTTTCTATATCTTAGGAGCTCATCCCTCAGTTCTGTGTTCTCATCCCTCAGTTCTGTGTTCTCATCCTTCAGTCCTGTGTTCTCATCCTTCAGTCCTGTGTTCTCATCCTTCAGTCCTGTGACCTCATCCTTCAGTCCTGTGTTCTCATCCTTCAGTCCGCTGATCTCATTTTTCAGCTCCTGGATTTCTTTCCTTGTGGCCTGTACATCATAGAATTCAAAGTCCGCAAAAAGTTTTCCCATATCCCTGCTCCTTATTCTGTCAGTGAAATCCTGAAGCTCATCCTCCGGAACATTAAGCCCACGAAGGATTACCGCAACAACGCAGGCGATCACATCAAGCACATCCGCAGGAGCTTTTTTAGCGATCCCTTCCAGATAGTTGTCAGGAAGATTAAGCTTCTTGTACTCCTCTGTGCTTTTAAGCCTGTTTATCAGCATTACAAGAGACAATTCGTTATCTTTACTTAAGATGGCATCCGGATCCATCCCGCTTAAGTTTACCAACAGGTATTGAAAGTCCGGAATGAACTGGCTGAAAGCATCATTTAAGATGATCTTTTCAGAAAGCGATCTTACGGCAGTCCAGCCCCTCTTTCCTTCATAGTAAACTATGGGAAGTATCGGCGGATACCTGAATCCCTTTGTTTTTGAAATGTGCTCCTGTTCAGCATCTTTCTGTTTTGCATAATCCTCCCAGATGAATACCATATATCTGAGAAGCTGCATGATCACATTATAATCCACGTAGGATTTATGTTCAATCAGCGTAACTACAAAAAGCTCGCCTTTTCCCGGAAGCTTTACCCGCTTCACCGTGTCCGAATCCCTTTCCCCCGTGAACATGGGGATATATCTGGTGGTAACATCCTCAATGTCTTCAGGCCTCACGTCTTTTAAGAGGTCCATTCCGGAATAGTCATGCAACAGCTGGGCGCAAAGCGTGGGGTTCCCAAAGATCAGCTTTGCCCCGCTGTCAGCAGTCTCCCTGTTGGTGATCATGTCATCCCGGTTGTTTGTACCTTTTCTCATATAGACTCCTTTCCGAAAGCGCGGGAGACGTGCCTTATCATCCGTTTCACAGACAGGATTTCACAAAAAGACAGACTCCCACACTCCGTATAAAAAATAGTTTGGAATATACCGCCGGGAAGAACTCCCGATCAGCTGTTCAATGAAATGAACAAAAAGAAGATAACAGATTTTCATTTTTTATGCAAGGATCAATATTGAATAACATAACTACATGAATCCATAAGTCGCACGACTGCCAGAGCCGCCCGGAATGTAAATATCCTGCGCAAGATGGGCTGGCAGGAAATGTGCTTATGAAAGGCCATCGAAAGAAAGATCGATCAGCAATATCGCAGACTCCCGCAATTTTTAACATACTCCAGCTCTGGAATTCCTCCCAAATCGAGGAATTTCCGCTTCCTTCAGATTCTGTCTCCCAAAAAATTCAAAAATTAGCCAGGAAAATTGATAAAGGCTTTTCGGGCTTTTATCTGCGACCAGCAGGATAAAGCCTGTCGGCGGGATTTACGGGACCATTTACAGGTATCCCGGGTTGTACGCCATTTCAAGAAACCAATCGTTTCGGGGGTGTCGTTCCCCGCGCCCGGCACCCTCC
>JAFVEU010000016.1 GCA_017475845.1 Lachnospiraceae bacterium
GCAGCCGATGCCTGCGCTCCCGGCAACCCGAGACACGCAGAACTTTCCGACTTCGAAGAGATGTTCAGAAAACTCATGTAAGTGGAGTGGTTTTTCTTTCAGAAAAATCACGTAACGATATGGCACTCCCCCTCGTTGAGGGGGAGTGTTTTGCGAAGCAAAATTGAGTCCGGACCACAAGTCCGGACTCAACCCAACGAGCAAAAATATCTTTAATGTTTTTGCGAGTCTGCTGAAAGTCAACAAAGTCAGCAAATCACGTAACGATATGGCACTCCCCCTCGTTGAGGGGGAGTGTTTTGCGAAGCCTCCGGGGTTACTGTCCGGACTTCAGTTTTTCCTTGTTTTCATACATTTTCTGGTCAGCCCGCTCAAATACGGAAGCCACGCTCTCATCACCCTCATATCTGGACATGCCGCAGGCAATGACTACGTCGCCGGATCTCAGGGCTTCCGAATTGTGATCCTTTACTTTTCCCATAAGCTCTTCGAGGTTGTTATAATCCTCTCCCTGAACGATGACTGCAAACTCGTCGCCTCCTATGCGGAATACCGGACTTTTCTTGAAAATATCACAGATGACCTTGCAGGCACCTTTTAAGTACCGGTCACCTGCTTTATGTCCTTTTGTGTCATTCACCTTCTTTAAATCGTTTACATCCATTATCACTATGGCAAAGCTCAGGTTATTATCCTTCCTGATCTGCCGGTCCAGTGCTTCCTCCTTGTCCAGATAAGAATGCCTGTTCCTGATGCCGGTAAGGGAGTCTATAGTGGCTTCCTTCTGTGCCCTGGCCAGCTTCTTTGCATAGTCCTCTTCCTGTTTCATTGAGGCATCGATATCATTTATCCCCATGATAAGCTGCTTTCCCGCAGCCTCTTCCACGATAGTCCCCTTAAACTGAACATATTTCGGCTCCCCATCTATCATCATGCGGAATGTCAATGAGAATATACCGTCCTTATCGATGATGGACAGGATCTCCTTCCTCGTGAACATGCAGAGAACCCTCATAAGGTCCGGATCATATACCACACTGTAGAAACGTTCCCGGGAAGCGCTGAAAAAATCATCCCCTTCCTTCGGCACATCGAAACTGCTGAAGCCCTCCGAAGAGCTGAACAGGCGATAGCGCCCGGTTTCGGGATCCACGATATGGACACAGAGAAAGTCGCCCGCAAGGGCATTAAGCCTGGAGTATGCGATATGCTCTTCCCGGATCCTTTCAGCTGTCTTCTGCTGCTTCATCTCCTCGTCCACGTTTGTTATCCCGATTATGATGAACTTTTCATCATCCTCCATCCGGGAGATCTTCATGGTGACGTAACTGGGACTGCCGTCAACAAGGAGGCGGTATGTAATGATAAGGGTCTTGTTCCGGTCCAGTGTGCTACTCAGTTTTTCACGGTCCAGTGTATCAAGAACGATGCTCCTGTCCTCCGGATAGACTGCATTCTCAACCTCCTGTGCTGCAGATTCAAAGAAATCTTCTCCCCGTCTGGCTTCCGAAAGCATTCCGGTGTCTTTATCCGTGTGATATTCGATATATTCTCCGTTTTCGGTATTTACATAGTAGAGATCTTCATAGCCTCTGGCCAGCGCCTGGGCGATGTGGGTATAGATGATACCGGTACTTCTGGCTTTTTCGTAAGCTTCCTTAGTGGTGGCATTTTCTCTTTGGATCCTGACTGTGTCTGTCACATCCTGGCACATTCCGAGGATACAGAGTTTTCCCGATCCATCTATGAATTTAAGCTTCGTGGTCTGGAACTGCCTCTGGTTTCCTGCCGCATCCGGTACGTCCTCAAAAAAGATATAGGGTTCATCCATGGACTTCGCCATGCGGTCATCCTCCATGAAATGACTGGCGGTCACGCTGTCGAAGATCTCTACATCCGTAAGTCCTATGACTCCGTCCGGATCCTTCTTGTGGGCATACTCCGCAAATGCCTGATTGCAGGCCAGATATATCCCGGTTTCGGCATCCTTGGAAAAGCTCAGGGCGGGCATGTTATCCAGCAGTGAAGAAATGGACTGCTTCAGATCTTTTATTTTGGCGGCCTCTTTAAGCTCGCCTCTGTATTTTTCCTTCTCATCCCCGATAACAAAGGCACGGAGAAGACAGGTGCCAAGGAGAAACGCTATGGCATAGAGGGGAAGATAGGGGAACCAGATCTGGATAAAGAAGAAAATGGACATGATCAGTCCAAACAGTCCCACTGTACGGTATCTTCCAATCCCGGCTTCTGTTTTCTGCTTCCGTATGATGGATGAAAGGGAATAGCAGGAGAGCAGGAGGAGCAATAGTACCTGCGCTGCGAGAACGGCATATCTGACGCCGAGGGCTCTATATACACAGCTGCTGTCCACTGTAAAAAGAACCGGATAAAAAACATTGACAAGAGTAAGGATCGTCACGGAGCCGGCAATGAACCTGCCCGAATACAGAAAGAATTTTCCGAATCCGCTGTCTTCTTCCAGATATGTGACTACATACTGTGTCCATAACAGTACTCCGCAGGCCATTGTTATAAAGTACAAAGAAGTGTCGGCAAAAAGGAGCACGGGAAGCTTCATGCTTTCCAGCATACCCCATAAGGCATCAGTAACATAAAAGAAAAGCACCGAAAAAAGAAACTGCCTGTATACTCTCCAGGCAGGCAGACTGAAAGCCCTGTTCCGGTTTAAGAGTATATCCTGGTTTTCTATGATGAGGATCAAAAATGCGAGAAGTCCAATGGCAGAATAATACATAGCGATCCTTTCTCCTCTGTAGTGTTATTAGTATACTACAGAAACAGTCAAGGGTAAAACCGCTTTTTTGAGACCTTCTCTCACCTTTTTTTCACGTACCCTTCCCCGTCTATGTCCACATTTTCCGTGGACCAGTTCCTCATCTTTTCCAGTATACCCGCATATTCCCCTGACCCCGGGGGAAGTGCGTGGGTGTAACAGCCTTTCTGCAGACAGGGTATGAACTGCAGTGATTCCAGCCTCTTATCCCTTATTACCGCTTCCACAAGGCAGGTGTCCAATGTCTTGGAGCTGAACCAGTAATTTCCGAGACTGTAGAATACAGGGACATCATCTATATAGGTGATCCCCTGGAGCACATGGGGGTGGTCCCCGATTATGAGGTCAGCCCCGGCATCGACGTAAGCCTTTGCAAGCTCTGTCTGGGCAGCCTCGTAAACGTTTGTGTTTTCGCTTCCCCAGTGGACGTATACTATGACGAAGTCGCTGTTTTCCTTCGCGTTTCCGATAACAGTCAGGAACTTTTCAGGCTCCAGGGTCCTTAGGACTCCGGGACTGTCATCCGTGGCCTCCCTTGTGTCCGGCGGGAGACTCCGCTCTATCTGGGTAGCGGATACAAAGGCGATCTTCATGCCTCCGGCGATGAAATATACGGGACGCATTGCCTCCTTTAGGTCATGACCGGCTCCCACATAGGGGATCCCGGCACCGTCAAGGGTGTCAAAGGTGTCAAGGAGAGCATCTTCCCCGTGGTCAAAGGCGTGGTTGTTGGCAAGACTCACGATGTCCGCTCCGAGATCCTTCATATAGCGGACGGTTTCCGGACGGGCCCGGAAGGTGAACTTCTTATTGGGCAGGGGAGTTCCCCTGCTGCTGTAAGGGAATTCGTTGTTTATCATGAAAATATCCGCATCATTGCTCCTTTTTATAAGAACGGGATCAATGGAGGAGGATATTTCGCCGCCTCTGCTCCGGAGTGAATTCATGATGGCATATCTGTCATCGAAATTGATATCGCCGGCAAAGTCTATTACCACCCTTCCGGGTTCCTTAACGCTCTTTAAGTAGATACCGTTTTCGGACACATCCTCTTCCGAGAGGACATATCCTTCAAATGAAGGGGGTTCCTCTTCCACGGTAGCGGCCTCTTCCTGAAGAGGTTCCGCTATGGTCTCCTCAACCGGGATATTGATGACACCGCTCTCCTCTTTTTCGGGAGCCTCTTTTTCGGGAGTCTCCTTTTCCGTAGGTCTTCCGGAACCGTCAAGTACTATGGGCGCTTCGGCGGCGGGCTTTTCCTGTGCTTCTGGAGAAGCCGGGGTTTCGGATACTGTCCCGCATGAGCATATGAGAGCGGCAAGTGATATTATTGTTAAAAACAGCGGTTTTCTCATGTCTTAAAAGATATCATAAACCCGCTGTCCAATGCAATCCGGGAGGGAAACTGTTGTAAAGCGGCGGTAAACTGATATAATACAGTACAGGGAGACCGCCGGTAACAGGGAATCTGTGT
The DNA here is from genome assembly GCA_017475845.1 of Lachnospiraceae bacterium. Taxonomy (GTDB): domain Bacteria; phylum Bacillota; class Clostridia; order Lachnospirales; family Lachnospiraceae; genus NK4A144. Next base: position 4,269 of record JAFVEU010000016.1, read on the forward strand.
CATCGACGGCGTTGGAGTATTATGGGACAGATATTATTCTTTGACTATTGTGCACTTCCTATATATTTACTGATAATCTTTACGATCTTTGTGCGTAAGACCACAAAGGGCTCCAGCAATGTACTCTATATTTTTCTTACAGTATTCCTCACACTTACAACCATCATAGATATCCTGGCGGAATGCTACGGCGCCTTTCTGCCCTTTTCAGAGACCGAGCTATTCTTTTTCGATGTCATGTCCTTTGCCTATCTGGTACTAAGGAACATAAGCGGAGTGATATATGTATTGTTTATCATTACATATACCAGGACCATGTACCGCTTTAAGAGCAAAAAAGTGCGGTTTCTTTTCTTCGTTCCGGAGCTTATCGTTCTGCTCGCACTCTTTACCAATCCCATTCACCGGAAGATATATACGGTGAGTGCCGAGACCGGCTACAGCAGGGGACCGTATATCATGCTGCTGTATCTGGTGGCTTTGATCTATGCTGTTTTCGGCAGCGCATACCTTGTTTATTGCAGAAAGTTTATTGAGACCAGAATATGGATGGCCCTTCTTTCCATGTATCTCCTGACCTTTCTGGCGGTTATCTGGCAGCTCCTTTATCCGAGGTGGCTTGTGGAGATGTATTCCTCGGCCATAGCCTGTCTGATGATAACCCTTCTCGTATTAAGGCCGGAGGAGATCACGGACACCTCCGTGGGGCTTCCGGGCTGGCAGGCCTACAAAGCGGAGCTTCATAAGATAGTAACGGTCAGGCATCCGGTGCAGATACTCGTCCTGCGTTATATGAACGGAGGCAATATAAGGGCTTATATCGGGGAAGAGGCTTATCAGGATTATGTAAGGAAGATAGCGGGAATATTAATTTCATTCCTTCGCTCCATAGATGACAGCGTCGAGCTTTTCTATGAAGGGCCCGGCACCCTGTACTGTGTTCTGGAAGGGGAGAGTGAGGAATATGATATCCTTCCGGACATTGACAGGTTAAGGCAGATCGTAAGTGAGAATACACGGGAATATGAGGCTGCCGGAGTCCGCATGGAAGGCCAGATCTGTTCCATCATGTATCCCGGGGATGCAGACAGTGAGGAAGAGATCATCCGCCTGGGACATGAATTTACAAACCTTATCCCCCCGGCACAGATCTATGTAAAAGCCACGGAGTTTGTGGGTACGACGGACTACGAGATCGGAACCCGCATGGATGTAATATTGAATAAAGCCATCACCGAGAAGAAATTTGAGATGTATTACCAGCCCATTTATTCCCTGAAGGAAAAACGCTTTATATCTGCCGAGGCATTGGTTAGACTATGGGATGACACTTACGGACCCATCCCACCGGGATTGTTCATCCCCGCGGCGGAAAGAATGGGGCTTATGCCTCCCATAGGGGATTATGTACTGGAATCCGTGTTCCGCTTTATAGCCGATAACGATCTGAAAGCCATGGGACTTGATTATATAGAGATCAACCTCTCCGTGGCACAGTGCCTGCAGGAGAACTTTCCCGACAGGATAAAGGAGCTGGGGGACAGGTATGGGATAAACCCGGAGCAGGTGAATTTTGAGATCACGGAAACAAGCTATGATGATATGGGATCGAACGGGGAAAAGAATATACGGCAGCTGATGGAAATGGGCTACAGTTTTTCCCTGGATGACTACGGCACGGGATATTCCAACATAAGGAGGCTTTCCAAGCTGCCCATGAAGATAATAAAGATAGATAAAGGACTCATAGACGATCTCGGCACGGAATCGGGGAAAAGGATAATAAAGAATGTCATCAGAATGATGAAGGACATAGATAAGGAACTGGTGGCGGAAGGAGTCGAGTCGGAGGAGGAAGTGAGCCTCCTTTCGGAGCTTGACTGTGACTTTATCCAGGGCTTCTATTTCTCAAAGCCGCTGCCGGTAAAGGAATTTGTGAGCCGGATAGGAAAAGCCTATGAAAAAAAACGGTCCTCCGACCCCTTGACACCGGTGATCTGATATGATAATCTTCTCTTCGCCCTTATAAATGGGCAGCCGAAGACAGCAGGTGCGGAAACGCATAAGTGCAGCATGTACGCCTGCCGAGGACAGATAAGAGTTTATTTGGACTTTTACGGGCTCCGCTTCTTTGGCGTGAGCCCTTTTTTCGTTGAACTGAAGCACGGGCAGTAAAGTTCGGCTGAGCTCCTCGCCGGAGGGGCATCACACATTAAAATGTGTGATAATCGAAGTCCGTGCGCAGGTCATCGATCGCAGATCGATGACGTATGCAGTGTGCCCTGCCCTTCACGAAGATTCGGCTCCTGTCATCGATCCCAAGAACGGTGACATGGCACAGGCCTCCGGCTAAGCCGGGATCGAAAGGCCGTGCCCGAAATAATTGAAGGAGGTAAAAGCTTAATGGCAAAGGTAGAATTGAAGCAGCCTGTTGTGGATGAGATAGCAGGCAAGATCAAGGATGCCAAGGCGGCCATCCTGGTAGATTACCGGGGACTTACTGTTGAGCAGGATACTGTTCTCAGAAAGCAGCTCCGCGAAGCCGGCGTGGTATACAAGGTTTACAAGAATACCATGATGAAACGTGCCTTTGAAGGTACCGACTTTGCACAGCTCGATCCCCATCTCGACGGGCCGTCTGCTCTTGCGCTCGCAACCGATGACGTGACAGCTCCCGCCAGGATACTGGCGAAGTTTGCCGAGAAGGCAAAGGTGCTGGAAATGAAGGGCGGTGTGGTAGAAGGAAACTACTATGATGCAGCAGCACTTACGGAACTTGCAAAGGTTCCTTCAAGAGAGGAACTGCTCTCCAGGCTGCTTGGATCCATGCAGTCACCTATTACAAACTTTGCACGTGTCATCAAACAGATCGCAGAGAAAAAGGCTGAGGGCGGCGATGTAGCACCCGCAGAGGCAGCGCCTGCAGAAGCACCCGCAGAGGCAGCTCCTGCCGAATCTCCTGCAGAAGCAACCGCAGCAGAAGCAGCACCGGCAGAATAAGAGCCGCAATGCTTAAATGTTACAAATTTAATATCGGAGGAAACAATAATGACAAAAGAAGAAATTATCGAGGCTATAAAAGGCCTTTCCGTACTTGAGCTCAATGAGCTGGTAAAAGCATGTGAAGAGGAATTCGGCGTATCTGCAGCAGCAGGTGTTGTAGTGGCAGCAGCAGGTGCAGGTGCCGCAGCAGCAGCTGAAGAGAAGACCGAGTTCAATGTAGAGCTTACAGAAGTAGGTCCCAACAAGGTTAAGGTTATCAAGGTTGTTCGTGAGATCACCGGTCTCGGACTGAAGGAAGCCAAGGATCTGGTTGACAGCGCTCCCAAGATGATCAAGGAAGGCGTTGACAAGGCAGAGGCTGAGGATATCCAGAAGAAGGTTGAGGCTGAAGGCGCTAAGGTTACCCTTAAGTAAGAAGGACCTTTTGAAAACGGATACGGAATGATGATCCTGTGTCCGTTCTGAAATTTGTAATTGACATTTGTAAAAGCCCGTGTTACTATGCAAAATGCACTATCGTGGTTTCATGGGCTTTTTTTGCGCCCATTTTTAATCACACGTTACTATAAACTGCATAAAAAAGAGGGTGAAGGACAACATGGAAAAGAACCGGATACATCCAGTCTACAGTGGGAAAGCCATGCGGATGAGCTTCCAGAGGAACCAGGACGTCATAGAGATGCCGAATCTCATAGATGTTCAGAAATCCTCCTATGACTGGTTCACAAACGTGGGCCTGAAGGAAGCCTTTGCAGACATTTCTCCGATCCAGGATTTCAGCGGAAATCTCAGCATGGATTTTGTGGACTATGAGTTCTGCAAAGATGAGAAGAAGTATTCCATTGAGGATTGCAAGGCGAGAGACGCAACGTATGCTGCGCCCTTAAAGGTGAAGGTAAGGCTTAGAAACAGTACCAATCCTGAGAACGATATCAAGGAACATGAGATCTTTATGGGAGATCTCCCCATCATGACAGATACCGGTACCTTTGTGATCAACGGCGCTGAACGTGTCATAGTCAGCCAGCTGGTCCGTTCTCCCGGTATATATTATGGAATAGAGCACGACAAGATAGGTAAGAAGCTCTTCTCCTGCACAGTAATCCCCAACAGGGGTGCGTGGCTGGAGTATGAGACGGATGCCAATGATGTATTTTACGTAAGGGTGGACAGGACCAGAAAGGTTCCGGTCACCGTACTTATCCGTGCCCTGGGAATAGGCACCGATGAGGAGATCATAGATTATTTCGGCGATGAGCCCAAGCTTCAGGGCTCCTTTACCAAGGATCCTGCCAAGAATTCGGTGGACGGTCTTCTGGAGTTGTACAAAAAGATCCGTCCCGGAGAACCTCCGGCAGAAGAAAGCGCAAGGTCTTTGATCGAAGGCATGTTCTTCGATTCCAGGCGTTACGATCTGGCAAAGGTGGGCCGTTACAAGTTTAATAAGAAGCTTCTTTTACGTAACCGTATCGCGGGAAAGATACTGGCTGAGGATGTTATCGATCCTTCAACCGGGGAGATCGTTTCCTTAAGGAAGTATAAGGCCGTGGCAGGAACCGAAGTCACCAGGGAGCTGGCTGACGAGATCCAGAACAGGGCTGTTCCCTATGTCATTATCCAGTGCGAGGAGAGAAACGTTAAGGTGCTTTCCTCCATGATGGTTGACATAAATCATTTTGTTGATTTCGGTAAGGGTGAGACTGCCGAAGATTACGGGATCACCGAGCTGGTTTATTACCCTGCTCTTTCCAGACTCATGGATGAGTGCAGCAACACAAGGGAGCTTAAAAAGGCTATAAAGAAGAGCGTTCACGAGCTTATCCCGAAGCATATCACCAAGGAAGACATTTTTGCTTCCATTAATTACAACATGCATCTGGAGTACGGCCTCGGCAACAAGGACGATATCGATCACCTTGGAAACCGCCGTATCCGTGCGGTGGGAGAGCTGCTTCAGAATCAGTACAGGATAGGTCTTTCGAGGCTTGAGAGGGTGGTACGTGAGAGGATGACCACGCAGGATATCACAACCATTACTCCTCAGGCGCTTATTAATATCAAACCCGTGACGGCTGCGGTAAAGGAATTCTTCGGATCATCACAGCTTTCACAGTTCATGGATCAGAACAACCCTCTGTCGGAGCTTACCCATAAGAGAAGGCTCTCGGCTCTGGGACCCGGCGGACTTTCAAGAGACCGTGCCGGCATGGAGGTCAGGGATATCCATTATTCCCACTACGGACGTATGTGCCCCGTGGAGACTCCCGAAGGACCGAACATCGGACTCATCAACTCTCTGGCATGCTTTGCCCGTATAAATGAGTACGGTTTCGTGGAATCTCCCTACAGGAAGATCGACCACAGCGATGCGGAGAATCCCAGGGTTACGGATGAGGTTGTCTACATGACAGCCGATGAAGAGGATAACTACTATGTAGCTCAGGCATCCGAGCCCCTTGATCAGGACGGACATTTCAAGAATACTCTGGTTTCGGGACGTCATCTGGATCTGACACAGGCCTGGGATAAGACCGTGTTTGATTACATGGACGTATCTCCCAGACAGGTGTTCTCGGTAGCTACCACACTGGTTCCCTTCCTGCAGAACGACGACCCCACAAGAGCGCTTATGGGTTCCAACATGCAGCGTCAGGCAGTGCCTCTCCTTCTTACGGAGGCTCCTGCAGTGGGTACCGGTATGGAGAGAAAGGCAGCCGTTGACTCCGGAGACTGTGTAGTGGCAGTGAAGAGCGGTACGGTTACCCTTGCACAGGCAGACCTTATAAAGGTCAAAAATGATGACGGCACTGATGAAGAGTATAAGCTTATCAAGTTCATGCGCAGTAACCAGAGTAACTGCTATAACCAGACTCCCATTGTGGAGAAGGGAGACCACATAGAGGCGGGAGATGTTATCGCCGACGGGCCTTCCACCCACGACGGAGAGCTGTCTCTGGGTAAGAATCCCCTTATCGGATTCATGTCCTGGGAAGGTTATAACTACGAGGACGCAGTGCTTCTTTCGGAAAGGCTGGTTCAGGAGGATGTCTACACATCCATCCATATAGAGGAATATGAGTCGGAGGCCAGGGAGACAAAGCTTGGACCCGAGGAGATCACAAGGGATATCCCCGGTGTCGGCGAAGATGCCCTGCAGGATCTGGATGAACGCGGTATAGTACGTATCGGCGCCGAGGTCCGTGCGGGAGATATCCTGGTAGGAAAGGTAACTCCCAAGGGTGAAACGGAGCTTACCGCGGAGGAGAGGCTCCTTAGAGCTATCTTCGGTGAGAAGGCCCACGAGGTAAGGGATACTTCCCTTAAGGTACCTCACGGTGAATACGGTATCGTTGTGGACGCCAAGGTATTTACCAGGGAGAACGGCGATGAGCTGTCTCCGGGTGTGAATCAGGCGGTCCGCATCTACATAGCCCAGAAGCGTAAGATCCAGGTGGGAGACAAGATGTCCGGACGCCACGGAAATAAGGGTGTGGTTTCCAGAGTGCTTCCCGTGGAGGATATGCCCTACCTTCCCAACGGACGGCCCCTTGATATCGTGCTGAACCCTCTGGGTGTGCCTTCACGAATGAATATCGGACAGGTGCTTGAGATACACCTTTCCCTCGCAGCCATGGCTCTGGGCTTCAATATCTCTACTCCGGTGTTTGACGGAGCAAACGAGGTGGATATCGAGGATATGCTGGAGCTGGCAGATGACTACGTAAACACCGAGTGGGAAGATTTTGAAAAGAAATATAAAAAGATCCTTGTTCCCGAAGTTCTGGATTACCTTTCAGTGCACAGGGATCACAGGGAAGTATGGAAGGGCGTAAGGATCAGCCGGGACGGAAAGGTCAACTTAAGAGACGGACGTACCGGAGAATTCTTCGACTCTCCCGTAACCATAGGACACATGCACTACCTGAAGCTCCATCATCTGGTAGATGACAAGATCCATGCCCGTTCAACAGGCCCGTACTCTCTGGTTACCCAGCAGCCTCTGGGTGGTAAAGCCCAGTTCGGCGGACAGAGGTTCGGAGAAATGGAAGTCTGGGCACTTGAGGCGTACGGTGCAGCCTATACCCTGCAGGAAGTCCTTACTGTCAAGTCCGATGATGTTGTAGGCCGTGTAAAGACCTATGAAGCCATTATCAAGGGCGAGAACATACCGGAGCCCAGCGTACCCGAGTCCTTCAAAGTGCTCTTAAAGGAAATGCAGTCCCTGGGACTGGATGTGAGAGTGCTGAAGGAAGACGGTTCCGAGGTGGAGATCGGAGAAAACGTCGACTACGGCGAGACAGATATGAGAGCTATCTTCAATGATGACCGTGAGATCAGGCAGCAGGAGAATTATGCAAGCCACGGATACCAGACTCAGGAATTCAATGAGGACGGAGAACTTGAAACGGTTGATGACGATCAGGATATGGTAGAAGATCCCGATTATGAAGAAAGCTTTGACGGAAACGGAGAAGATTTCTGAGAGATTTGTTGATGGAAGGAGTTATAGATGCCAGATTATAATAACAGGCAGTCTGATGCATATCGCCCGCTTACCTTTGATGCTATAAAGATCGGACTTGCTTCCCCCGATAAGATCCGCGACTGGTCTCACGGGGAGGTGACCAAGCCGGAAACCATAAATTACAGGACCTTAAAGCCCGAAAAGGATGGTCTTTTCTGTGAAAAGATCTTCGGCCCCACCAAGGACTGGGAATGCCATTGCGGAAAGTACAAGAAGATCCGCTATAAGGGCATAACCTGTGACAGGTGCGGCGTTGAGGTTACAAAGTCCTCTGTCCGCCGTGAGAGGATGGGACATATTGAGCTCGCAGCTCCGGTTTCGCATATTTGGTATTTTAAGGGTATCCCCAGCCGCATGGGTCTTATTCTGGACCTGTCACCCAGAGTACTGGAAAAGGTGCTCTATTTCGCGTCATATATAGTGCTTGACCCTAAGGACACGGATCTGGAGTTCAAGCAGATCTTAAGCGCCAAGGAATATGCCAATGCCGTTGAGCAGTATGGATCCAAGGGATTCCGTGCAGGCATGGGTGCCGAAGCAGCCAAGGAACTTCTGGAAAAGGTGGACCTGGAAAAGGAATCCGATGAATTAAGGGAAGAGTTAAAGGATGCCAGCGGCCAGAAGATGGCAAGGATAATAAAGAGACTTGATGTCATAGAGGCCTTCAGGGAATCGGGACAGAAGCCCGAGTGGATGATAATGGACTGTATCCCCGTTATCCCTCCGGATCTCCGTCCCATGGTACAGCTGGACGGCGGAAGATTCGCCACCTCCGATCTGAATGACCTGTACAGAAGGATCATAAACAGAAACAACAGACTTAAGAAGCTCCTTGAGATAGGCGCTCCCGATATCATCGTTTACAACGAGAAGAGAATGCTTCAGGAAGCGGTGGATGCCCTTATCGACAACGGCCGCCGCGGTCGTCCCGTAACAGGCCCCGGAAGCAGAGCCTTAAAGTCCCTTTCTGACATGCTGAAGGGAAAGAGCGGCCGGTTCAGACAGAACCTCCTTGGAAAGCGTGTGGATTATTCCGGACGTTCCGTTATCGTGGTAGGACCCGAGCTGAAGATATGGCAGTGCGGTCTTCCCAAGGAGATGGCCATAGAGCTTTTCAAGCCCTTCGTTATGAAGGAACTGGTAAGCAACGGTACCAGCCACAATATAAAGAGTGCGAAGAAATCCGTGGAACGTCTCGAGCCCGTTGTATGGGATGTGCTTGAGGACGTTATAAAAGAGCATCCCGTTATGCTGAACCGTGCACCAACGCTGCACAGACTCGGGATCCAGGCATTTGAGCCGGTACTTGTAGAGGGTAAGGCCATCAAGCTCCATCCCCTTGCATGTACGGCATTTAACGCGGACTTTGACGGAGACCAGATGGCGGTACACCTTCCCCTTTCAGTGGAAGCACAGGCGGAGTGCAGATTCCTGATGCTCTCCCCCAATAACCTCTTAAAGCCCTCCGACGGAGGACCCGTTACGGTTCCTACCCAGGACATGGTTCTCGGTATCTACTACCTTACCCAGAGCAGGGAAGGTGA
>JAFVEU010000173.1 GCA_017475845.1 Lachnospiraceae bacterium
CGGAGGCTTAAGGCTTCCCGGTGAGTTCCTGCCCTATTTCGAAAATAACGGCTTTATCAAGAAGCTGGATGAATACATGTGGCAGACAGCGGCCGAATATCTGGCCCGTCTTAAGGAAAAGGACGTGATCGTGCCTATATCCGTGAATATCTCGCGGTATCACGTAGGCAGGGACGACCTTATCACAACGCTGCTTGATCTTACAGGCAGGTTCGGTATAGATAACAGGAATCTGGAGCTGGAGATAACCGAGACCCTGTTTACCGAAGATGAAGAGAAGCTTTATGAACTGATGAATGCCCTGAAGGCCGAAGGCTTTGTCATTGAGATGGATGACTTCGGTTCAGGTTATTCTTCCCTCAACATGCTGAGGGAGGCTCCCGTGGATGTCATTAAGATAGACAGATACTTTGTGGATGAGATCATGTCCACAAAGAGAGGGAGGATCATTATAGAGAATTCCGTCACTATGTCAAAGCAGCTGGGATTGCTGGTGGTTGCGGAAGGTGTTGAGACCAAGGATCAGGTGGACTTCCTTAAGTCCATAAACTGTGATGTGGCTCAGGGGTATTATTACTCAAAGCCTGTTGACGTGGACGAATTTGAGAGGATGCTGCTGAAGATCAATAAAGGCGTGGGATGAGAGTATGATTTTTGTTAAACAGTCTGACCTGAAAGAGGGAATGAGGCTTGCAAAGCCTATCTACGACAAGAAGGGAGTCCTTCTTTACGAAAGGGATTCAAAGCTTACAAGACAGGGTATAGAGTCTGTACGGAATTTCAATATCATAGGTCTTTATATCCTTGAGCCGGCTGAGCCTTTGCCTCCTCTGTCAGAAGAAGATATCATGTTCGAGAAGTTTCAGATGGTATCCACCTTTGCGATACAGGAAGAGTGGAAGACCATGAGGGAGAAGAACAAGGCTCCCAATATCCCCAATCTCGTTTCACAGATAGTAAAGAATTACGGCAGGCTGGATCATAAGGTAAATTTTGTCCAGTCCTTAAGGAGCCAGGAGGACAAGTACTATAAACACGCATTAAATGTCGCCATTCTCTGCGCCCTTATTTCCCATAAGATGAATATAAAGCTTGCGGAGCAGAATGATGTGATAACCTGCGCCCTGGTACATGATATAGGAAAGCTGGATATCCCGAAGGAAGTGGAGATGAATGCGGCAGATCCTACGGAGCAGGATGAGGATACCATAGCAAAATATGAGACCCTGGGTTTCCAGTATATAGAACAGACCTTTGACGGAATGCCTCAGGTAAAGCGTATCGCGCAGCAGGCCCAGAGGCAGAGGATGGCCATCAGGACGGGCACAGTGGATAAAAATGCCAAGGTTTCCACCGGGGCCAAGATACTTATGGTGGCTGATAAATTTGATTCCATCACTGCCATGAATGAGCACGCAGAGCCTACATCGGAGATCTCAGCAGTAAGGTATATACTGGAGCATCCCGATGAATATGATTCCACCGTGGCAGATGCGCTGGTTGACAGCATAAACCTGCTGGTTCCGGGCTGTACCGTGGAGCTTACCAACGGAGATAAGGGACTGGTGATCACGGAGAACCATAAAAATGTGCTTAAGCCCGTGGTTCTCATGTTTTCGGACAATTCCATTATCGATCTGGGACAGGAGCTGATATACGGGCATCTGGATGTTAAGGATGTCATGAAGACCATGGATAACAGGGTGGCTGTTGACAGAGGCGCTATGGAATCCATGTTTGGTATGAATAAGAGCGGCAGTTCCGATGATTCCGTTGAGGAGGCTATCGACCCCGCTGATCTCGCTGATTTCTGAATGCAGCTGTTCATGAGCCTGAAGGGCGGACAGATGCACTGCATTGACCGGTATGCTTGATATACGTGTTTTATTAACAGATGCCATCTCAAAAGGAGCATCCGACATACATTTAGCCGTGGGTGCGCCCCCATCCTACAGGATCAACGGGGTGCTTGTGCCGGCGGCCTTTCCTGTGATGACCCCGGGGGATACCCTCGAGGTCCTTCTTAATATCATGGGTCCGGACCAGAGGGAGGCATTTGAAAAGAGATCCGTTATCGATATCTCCATGTCTGTGCAGACAGTGGGAAGGATCAGGGTGAATGCCTATAAGCAGAGGGGCTATATCACCATCACCATGAGGCTGGTGGACGGGAAGATACCCGATCCGGAAGCCTTAAGCATCCCCGTAGAGGCCCAGGCTCTCTGTGAGGAAAAAAGAGGACTGGTATTTGTGACCGGACCTGCGGGCTCCGGGAAGTCCACTGTTACCGCTTCTCTTATAAACAGGATAAATAACACGCGTTTCTGCAATATCATAACCATAGAGGATCCGGTGGAATATCTCCACAGGAACAAAAAATCCATCGTGAACCAGAGGGAGATAGGGGTGGATGCCATAGACAGGGTTTCAGCCCTGACTTCCGCCCTGAGACAGGATCCCGATGTGATAGCAGCCGGCGAAGTGAGGGATGAGGAGGAAGCATATCTTATCCTTACGGCTGCGGAAACGGGACGTCTGGTATTTACATCCCTGTATACCATGAGCGCTTCAGGCACCATAGAGGCGTTTCTGGATATGTTTCCGGAGCAGAAGAGGAGACAGGCGGCAAACAGGCTTTCAAATGTCCTGAAGGCGGTTATCTCCAGGCAGTTAGTCACATCTCTTGAGGGAGGGCTGGTTCCTGCCTTTGAATTTCTGCTATCCGATAATTCCGTTAAAAAGATGATACGTGAAAACCGGATCTCCGATATAGACGGATATATGAAAAATAACCCGGATAAAGGTCTCATCACAATGGACGGATCCTTACTCGGGTTATTTAAGAACGGAGTTATAAGTTCCGAGGAAGCCCTTCAGGCTTCCATGGATCAGGAGGAAATGACGAGATCCCTTTCCTGATCCGGATCTCCCTTATCCTATAAATGTTTTTTAAGACGTTCGGGATGTACGGCGTAGCGCTCTGCGGTTTCCTGGGATATGATCCCCTGGCTTAAGAGCTTGCTTATGCTCTCATCCATGGAAACCATGCTCTCATCGGGGCTGGAATAGATGACACCGTCGATCTGGTGCACCTTGTTGTCACGGATCATGTTCCTGATGGCAGGAGTCATGGTCATTATCTCAAATGCCGGTACAACGCCGCCCTGGATGGTAGGAAGGAGCTGCTGTGATACAACGGCGTGGAGCACGGAGGAAAGCTGAACCGTGATCTGTCTCTGCTGGTTTGCAGGGAATACGTCGATGATACGGTTTATTGTAGCCGAAGCTCCCATGGTATGCAGGGTGGAAAGCAGGAGGTGTCCTGTCTCGGCTGCGGTCATGGCAACGGATATGGTCTCAAAGTCACGCATTTCTCCGAGGAGTATAACGTGAGGACACTGTCTCAGGGCTGCACGGAGACCGGCCACATAGCTCTTGGTATCAACTCCCACTTCTCTCTGGCTGACTATACTTAAGTCATGCCTGTGAAGATACTCGATAGGATCCTCAAGAGTGATGACATGGGACTCCCTGGTCTTGTTGATATGGTTGATGATGCATGCCAGGGTTGAGGATTTACCGCTTCCCGCGGGGCCTGTTACCAGAACCATTCCGTTAGGCTGGTTGCCTAAGTTTACGATATTCTCCGGTATGCTGAAGGATGCGGGATCCGGCAGCGTAAAGGAAATAACACGAAGTACGGCTGAGGGGGTTCCGCGCTGCTTATATGCACTTACCCTGAAACGGGAAAGACCGGCAACGGAAAGAGAGAAGTCATCATCTCCGCCGTCCGTAAGTCTTGAATAATCTCTGTGGGCAAGGTCATATATCTCCCTGACGTCTTCCTCCACTTCATCAGGGGAGAGCATGACAAAGCCTTCTTTCGTGATGACGCCGTTCTTATAGAAAGAGACCGGACGTCCCGGTACCAGGAAAATATCCGATACCTTCTGTTCAACTGCTTCCCTTAATATCTCCTGAATCATTATCCGTCAAATACTCCTTTCTGGTTTTTACATCGTATTTTCTGAAACTCTCCATTTATTCCGCAGGAGCCTGAGGCCCGCCTGAAGGAGCCTGGGGGCCGCCCGAAGGTGCCTGTGGACCTCCCGAAGGAGCAGAAGGACCCTGGGGTCCGCCGCCGCCCTCACCCGGAGCAGAAGGACCCTGGGGTCCGCTTCCTCCGGCGGATGTGGGAGCTTCCCAGCTGGCGGTGTCCGCTATCACCCATTCGGTTATCTCAAAACCCCTGCCGCCCTCTGCGGGGACAACGGAAACCAGGAGTTCATCCATGGCGGTTCCGAAGGGGAAATTATAGGTGGCGCCCTCCGGAGGCACATCACTTAAGGTGGATAGAAGCTCTTCGGCTTCGTTGCAGGCACCATAGTAATTCTTCGTCCGCTCCACCATTGAAAGGCTCTGCTCATAGCTGTGCCTTGCTGTGGAATAGGCGATGCCGCTGAATGAGAACAGACAGATGCTCATGAGTACCACTATGAGCATCGGAAGTCCTATATTTCTGGGTGTATTATCTCCCATCTGAAGCTCCTTTTAACCGGTCATTTGCTTAAAGCATGTTTAACGGAGATATCGTATATCGATGTTTCGGGATCCGACTGCCTGTAACAGTTTATAACTGCGGAGTAGAGATTTCCCGTAACCGAAACTGCTATATCTATCCTGTATTTGCCGTTATCATATTCCCTGGAGTAGGACTTAAGGGGTGCTCCGGTGTAGCCGGAGGAAGCAAAACCGGAATCAATCTCCTCCGCCGTGGCCGAAGAACGTATGATCTCAATGGCTGAATTAGATTCCCGGACAGCACTGTCCAGGCTTTCGGCCTTTGATGACATCTCATAGGCATTTCCGAAAACGGCCATGGATGCGGACATGGTAAGGCAGAAGAAGATGATGGCGAAGACCAGCTCCAAAAGCAGAAGATCGCCGGATGTGAGACGTCTCTTAAACTTCATCCCGTGCCACCTCCTTACTCATTACCGCCAGGCTTGTATCCATGCTGCCGCCGTTCGTATCCGTAAAGATCAGATGGAACAGCGTGTCCGAAGGCTTCTCTATCCTGAATCCGTCCATTTCAAGGATCGGGGTACCGCTGTCTCCGTTACAGCCTTCAAGCAGGCTCTTTTCCACGTAGAGCTCCCTTAAATACCCGCCATAGGTATAGATAATGGTCACATAGGTCTCGTCAAGGACGGTATCGGTTAAGATAAGGGCATCGCTTCCCGCGAATTCCGTGGCATCGATACTGCCCAGGGAGTCATGGCTCCTGAATTTTTCCGTTACATAGGCTACGGCGATCTCCATGTCGTAGCTCTGCTCTGACTGCTTCAGTATCTTCTGGTAGATCTGAACTGATACCATTACGATACCCAATGCAGAGAGTGTAAATACGAGAAAGAGCAATATTGGAAATATGTCGTTTATCCTGCTGCTCCTGTTTTCCATCTGTCTGGTCCTTTTTCACACGCCTTAAGCGGCAAGCGCTTCAGGCTGTATTGAATGTTACTTTTCTTTTTCTATCTGGGTGATGATAACATCAGGGGGAATACGGCTTCCCTTTACCACATATTCCACGGAAAATAGCTCCTTATCGTAGGTCAGCCCGTAAACCCTTTCGATATAATCCAGGGTTTTGGGGTACCTGCCCGTGGTGGCATAACAATATGTCACATCCCTCTGTATGGCCTTTTCCAGGCTTTCCTTCTGGCGTTCAACGTTCCCGGAGGAGGCGATGTGGACAGAGATAAGGAAAACTATCATTATGGCCGCAAAGGTAATGAGTGTTATCAGTGTTTTTTTACTGTTATCCTTTTTTTTCATATCCCGATCTCTTTTGATGCTTATGAGAGCTGCGGTATCAGAGACCGCTTCACGGTAAAGTACCGGTTACAGTACCGGTGCCTAAGTATTATATCGAAGAAACCATTCCCAGGAAAGGGAATATGACCGACATAAGTATGGCTCCGATGATCAGTGAAAGGGCAACGATGAGCACGGGCTCAATGGTGCCAAGGGCACTGTTTATGCTGTTGTCGATATTTCTCTGGCTGATATCGGAGATCTGCTTCATAACGGTATCTGCGGAACCTGTGCGGTTTCCGATGGTCATCATCCTGGCGGGAACACCGGAAAGTATCCCGGATTCCTTCAGAGCCTCGTCAAAGGGAGCGCCCTCGTTGAGCATTCCCTTGCATTTATCTATCTTATTCAAAAAGATCTTGTCGTCAATGATCTCGGAAACCATCTCGATACCGAAATCCGGGGAGAAGCCGGACCTTAAGGCAAGGGCCAGACCATCAGCAAAACGGCTGGTGCTGATATCGTTTCTAAGCTTCTTAAAGAACCTGAAATTGGTAAGGAATGCAATGCCGGCCTTTCTGCCGCCTTCTGTCCTTAAGCAGATGATGACGACGAGCATTATGGCTGCAAAGACTGCCACTATCACTATGGCGTACTGCCTTATGATATCTCCGGCGTCGAACATCATTCCGGCAAAACCTGTCATTTCCGAACCAAGCTGTCTGAATACCTGGCGGAATACGGGCATTACCTGAAGGAGAAGAACCAGTATCACCACCATGACCATGCCGGACATGACGATAGGATAGGTAACGGCCTGTCTTATGGACTGGCGTATCTCCTCTTCCCTGCTATAGTGGATCCGGAGCGCATCCATAACGTTATCCAGCGTACCCGTTTCCTCACCGATACGTGTCATATTCACCATATATGAAGGGAAAACCCCGACACCCTCAAGGGCTGTATGGAGATAACCGCCTTCCTCCAGTCTTCTCTGGAGATCCTTATACAGTTTCTTTTCATCCGGGGAAGCTTCGGAATCCTCTGCCATCATGTGAAGTCCTTCTATGGAAGAGATACCGGCTCTGATGATCATGGACATCTGTCCGCAGAAATAAGATAATTCAGTGTTGCCAAGCTTCTTCATATTAAATTCAAGTCCCTTCTCAGACTGTTTTCCTTAAGCCGCACAGAGACACCGCACAGCCGGGATCGGATAATGATAAAAAACAACATTTACATTTTATCACGCTGAAAGCCCGTTGACAACGGCAAATAAAGTAACCCCCAAGGTTATTCGGGGATATGTCCCAGAGCCAGCATGGTTATGTCCACTGAAAGGGCCTTCTCTCCCACAAACTCAAATACCGCATCCTGCACTGCGCCCACTTCCTTTCTGAGGGATCCGTAGATACTGTCCTTATCCCTGCAGTCACCGGCTGCAGCAGCATCGGATACGGCTTTGATCATCCGGTCATAGCTGAAGGCTTCTCCCTCCGGGTTTTCGGCGTTCAGTTTCCCGTCCGTGTACAGGAGGAGATGGCTGCCCTCCTCAAGAGTAAAGGAGTATTCGCGGTAGGACATACCCTCCGTCAGTCCGATGATAAAGCTTACGATATCTTCCCCGATTTCCTTTACCCCGTCCTTTGAGACCTTGAGAGGGCATTCGTGGCCGGCGTTTACAGCCGTGATACGGCCAGTGGAGATCTCGTAGATCCCGAACCAGGCAGACAGTGTAAGGTTGTCTTCGTTGCAGCGGGAAAGGCGGTTGTTTACGACCTCAATGATCTTTGAGGGGATACAGGATGAGATCATAAACAACGATAAAGAACTGAAAAGAAAGGTGAGCCTTGGAGCAGATATCATTGAAGGAATGTACTCATTAAGTAACTTAAAACCGGAGATCATTGAAAAGTTCAGGAAAGACATCAATGATGAGGGGTGGCTTTTGAATAAGAAGGTCCTTGAACGGTACTCCATCGATATAGAGGATAAGGAATACATAAGACGCCGGGAAAAGATCAGGATCAGGGAGGAAGAGACCGCAAGGCAGAAAGCCGCACTCCGCCCGAAGGAGCTGCAGCCGGATAATACCGTGGCGGCATCGGTGCTCGACAAAATGGAAGCCAAAGGAACCTTTAAGGTTCTGGATTCTCTATTTAAGAAAAGAAGTGAACTCAGTACCGGTTTCCGTAAAGAGTACAGCAGCCTTTTAGACAGGATCATGGAAAGAGAGGATTTCACCTTTGATGAAAAGGGGATAGAGACCCTTAGGGGAAGGATCGGGGAATATATAAGAAAGCAGGCGGAGGCAGGGAAGGATGCCGATAAGAAAATGGATCCCGGGGAGATAAATGAACTGATACAAAAGAGGCAGGAAGCCTTTGATGTCCTGCTGGCTCCGGACTTAAGAAAGGTATTCGAACTGGTTCAGAAAGGCGTGATCGGCAAGGATACTGCCAGGATCTTTATAAGCCCGGATGCAATGAACTATTCCATTACGGATGATCTGTTTGAGGCGGATCTGGTAAAGAGCCTCATAGCCCGTAAAGAACGTAAGGTGGCAGATGCGAAGACCGAGCTGAAATATAAGGATCTTG
Organism: Lachnospiraceae bacterium; assembly: GCA_017475845.1. Lineage (GTDB taxonomy): Bacteria > Bacillota > Clostridia > Lachnospirales > Lachnospiraceae > NK4A144. Next base: position 8,418 of record JAFVEU010000173.1, read on the forward strand.
TTGTCAATCTTGCGGACGGGCTTCTGAAGGATGTTGGACAGATCGTTATCCAGGGTGTAAGGAATGGCGGCATCAATCATGAGAATACCGACAGGATCCGGACCGGAAACCATTATCTCCATTTTTCAAGAAAGAAAGGGGAAAACGAGAACTCAGAGGATGGAACATCTTCGGATGTCCGTCTCTATGTAACGGTAAAAGAGGAAAACCAGAATGAAATGGTACAGAGGCTCACGGAGTTCCTTGAGGAGGATAAGAATAAAAAGTTCCGGGGTGCATTTGATTTCAAACTGATGACCGGCCTTAAAGACCACAGGATGGAAAACATTGTGATCTATATAAACAGCAACAGGACCGGTCCGGAGGATCTGAAGGAATTCATTGACGGCTTCTCCGAAAAGATCAGGGATATCACCTCGAAGGAAGAAAGCATCCCTACCACCACCAGGCTGAAGCAGGGGATCGGTGTCGCCGCGGAACCAAGTGAAGTTTTCAAGAAGATGTACAGGAGCCGGAGTACCCTTAATCCGCTTTCCCTGGATCAGTACAGGATAGCGGGAAATAAGACTCTGGAGGGGGAGCTCACCCGTTACGACGATACAGTGAGCAAATACTCCAATCTTTCAAATGAACAGAAGCTTAGGTATGGAAAGTCAAAGACATCCTGGAACCAGTACTGCGGAAGACTCCTGATCCTCTCCGCCTATATTGCTAGACACAGGCTGAACCGCACGGAGAAGGATCTTTCGGTTTCCGGTGATGAGGAAGTGAAAAAGGAAATGAAGCAGGTATTTCAGGAGTTCATGCTCCTCTCCGGGATCGATACGGACACACTGACAGTGGGCTCCACAGTGGATTATCTGAAGAAAGTCAAGGAGTGAATCAGCATTTCGTACCGGGGGACGTTTTGACCTATTGTCTGAACCGTACCCCTTCAGGTATTCATTTTCAATATGTAAAACCCTTGTCCGGCCTTTTCTATACAGCCGTACAGCTCTAGCTTCAGCAGCTCCAGCATAAGCTCCGGAAGGTCATATCCGGTTCCGGAGGCGATCTCGTTTATGCTTACGGGATTGTAGTCAAGATGATCCATTATCTTAAGCTGCTTTGCCGTAAGATTTGAGAATTTCTTTAAATTAATCTTTTTATATCTGCGGTTTCCTGTTTTTATAAGTCCCAGGGCTTCCAATATGTCTCCGGGACAGGTGGCGATACCGGCTCCGTCTGAAATTAGCCTGTTACAGCCGCAGCTTAAGGGATCCGTAACCCTTCCGGGTACAGCGAAAACGTCCCTGCCCTGCTCAAGAGCAAAGCGGACGGTAATGGCTGTGCCTGATCTCTCCTTTGCTTCTATAACAAGGAGTATATCGGACAGGGCTGATATTATGCGGTTCCTCTGGGGAAATAAAAAGGACTGTGGAGGCGTTCCCGGGGGGTACTCGGATATGAGCCCTCCTTTTTCAAGGATGCTCTCATAGAGCTGCCGGTTTTCTTTTGGGTAGATCATATCTATACCGCAGCCCAGGATCCCGAAGCTTGAGCCCCCTGCTTTTACGGCGGCATTCTGGGACAGTCCGTCAATACCTCTTGCCATCCCGCTTACTATCTGCACACCGTGTTCGGAAAGCGTTTTCGCAAAGTGTACTGCCATGCCTCTTCCGTATTCGGAATTGTTTCTGGAGCCTATTATGGATACCACACTTTTTCCCGGATCCGGAAGCCGGCCCTTTACATAGATGCCCTCAGGCGGATCCGGGATATTACGGAGCTTTTCCGGGAATTCCGGCTCCAGGGCACAGATATACCTTATATCACTTATATCCCTGTCACACATTCCATATACCTCTGTCTATACTTCTGTAGCCTATGGCTTCGCTTAGGTGCACTGCAGTTATCCGGTCTGAGTGATCAAGATCCGCAATGGTGCGGGCGCAGCGCAGTATCCTGTGGTATCCTCTGGCGGTAAGCCCCAGAGCCTCGAAGGATTCCTTTAACAGGGCTTCCTCAGGGGAACCGAGAGGGCAAAATTCCTTTATATCCTTTAACTCCATCTCGGAATTGAATTTGATATTCCTGTCCTTAAAGCGCTCCTTCTGGATCTCAAATGCTTCACTGACTCTTTCCCTTATCTTTTCGGAGGACTCCTCCATCCGGCCGCTGCCGTTAAGCTCATCAAAGCCCACCTCATCCACCTGGCAGAATATATCTATCCTGTCTAAAAGAGGCGCACTGATCCTCGATAAGTACCTTTTAACCTCTTCCTTTGAACACTGGCATCTCCCTGTGGGGTAATAGCCGCATTTACAGGGGTTCATGGCAGCAGCAAGGAGAAAATCCGCAGGATAGGTATATTTGCCGGAGGCCCTGGATATATGTATCTTTCTGTCCTCCAGAGGCTGTCTCAGGATCTCCAGGGTATTTCTGTCAAACTCCGGAAGCTCGTCCAGAAACAGAACTCCCCTGTGGGACAGGGAAACGTCTCCCGGCTTCGGTATCTTTCCTCCACCGGAAAGAGCCTGTCTGGAAACCGTATGATGAGGGCTTATAAAGGGCCTTTCCGTTACAACCCCCTCCGACTTCAGTATTCCGGCTACGCTGTGGATGCCTGTTATCTCAAGGCATTCCTCCACCGTAAGGGCGGGGAGGATGGAGGGGAGGCACTTTGCCATCATGCTCTTTCCCCCTCCCGGAGGGCCCACCATAAGGATGTTGTGCATCCCTGCCGCAGCCACCTCCAGACCCCGTTTTGCCGTTTTCTGCCCCCTTATGGATGAAAGATCGAAGGCAGCTTCCCTTTTTCCGGTCAAAAGCTTCCTAAGGTCTATCCTGGTGGCTTCTATGGATTCATCCCCGCTTAGGAAACGGAAGGCCTCATCAAGGCTCTTTACCCCTATCACTTCTATGCCTTCCACCGCTCCGCCCTCCGCTGCGTTTTCGGAGGGCAGAATAAAGCGTTTATAACCCCTTTCCCTGGCCTTCAGCACCATGGGAAGGATGCCGTTTACCCTTGCCATCCTTCCGGAGAGGCTCAGCTCTCCGGCGATCACCGTATCCTCCACGCACTCCGGCGGGATAAGCCCCATGGCGATCATAAGGGATACCGCCACGGGCAGATCAAAATGGGAACCGGTTTTTTTCATATCTGCCGGGCTTAAGTTCACGGTGATCCTTTTCGGTGGCAGATAATAGCCGCTGTTTCTTAAGGAAGTGCGTATCCTTTCCCGGGACTCCTTAACCTCGCTTCCCAAAAGCCCTACCATATCAAATACCGGGAGGCCGCCCTCGGAAATATCCGCCTCCACGGACACTTCGCAGACATCCATGCCCTGAAGCGCCATAGTTAATACTGAACTGAACATACTTAGCTCCTGTTTATAAAATTGTCTGTTAATGGAAACCGGCATGCAGAACACATGCCCTTATGAATGGAAATAAAGTATCACCTTATGGGGAACTTGTCAATGCCGCAGGAGAAATGATAGCCGTTTCTCTCTCCCGTTCTCCTGTTATTACTTGCCTTTACAGCGTTTTTGTCCTCAGGGCAAGTAACTTCCCACTACTGCCCTCTCTATTTTACTTGCCCTTACAGCATTTTTGCCCTCAGGGCAAGTAACTTCCCACTACTGCCCTCTCTATTTTACTTGCCCTTACAGCATTTTTGCCCTCAGGGCAAGTAACTTCCCGCTGCCCACCTCTCTTTTATACTTGCCC
>JAFVEU010000174.1 GCA_017475845.1 Lachnospiraceae bacterium
CACGGCCTCTCCATAAAGAATATAGGCATAGTCCACAACAGGAGCTACGAAGAGGGGGCTCTTAAGATAGAATTCTATGACAGGGATTCCATGGCTCTGGGAATTGCGGATCTTATGGAAAAAGGATACAGGATTTACAGCAGGAGCTGAAAAAGAAATGAACAGAGAGCCGGGACGGTGATCAGCCCGGCCATAAACAGTTCGGAGATAAAGCATTGAAGATAGCACGTGCACAAAGAGGATTAAAAGGAGAGATAAGGGTTCCCGGGGATAAGTCAATATCCCACAGGAGCATAATGTTCGGCTCCCTTGCGGAGGGGGATACCCTTGTAAGGGGCTTCTTAAGGAGCGCCGACTGCATCTCCACCATGGACTGCTTCCGGAAAATGGGAGTTGGGATAGAAGAGGGTGAAGATGGGGAAGGAGAATATCTCCTTATCCACGGTAAGGGACTTCACGGACTTGCAAAGCCGGGAGAGGACCTGTATTGCGGAAATTCCGGCACCACCGCAAGACTCATTTCCGGGATCCTTGCGGGACAGGTTTTTGAGAGCGTCCTTACGGGGGACGAGTCCTTATCTAAACGCCCCATGAAAAGGATCATAGAGCCATTAAGCTCCCTGGGGGCTTCCATACGTTCCGGAAAGGGGGACGGGAGGCTGCCTCTGATCATTGAAAAAGGGGAGCTTCACGGGGGCAGCATAAAGATCAGGGTGGCATCGGCCCAGGTGAAGTCCGCGGTCCTTTTATCGGGACTCTATGCGGAAGGGGAGACCTCAGTCCGGGAGCCGGCTCTTTCAAGGAACCATACGGAGCTTATGCTGAAAGCTTTCGGGGCGGATCTGACCCCCGGGACCAAAGAGGATCCCCTGTGCTCCATCCGTCCCGGAAATACTCTTATGGGACTGAACATCAATGTTCCCGGAGACATTTCAAGCGCAGCTTATTTTATGGGGGCAGCGCTTTTGGTGCCGGGCTCGGAGGTCTGTTTAAGGAACGTGGGGATAAATCCCACCAGGGACGGTATCCTCAGAGTCTTTAAGGAGATGGGGGGAGATATAGAGATCGAAAACGAGCGTTATGAATCCGGAGAGAAGACTGCGGATATCATTGTGAGATATACTCCCTCTCTTAAGGGAGTGCATATAGGAGGAGATATCATCCCCGCCCTTATTGACGAGATACCTCTTATCGCCGTGGTCGCGGCGGCAGCTGAGGGGGAGACCGTCATAAGTGACGCCGGAGAGCTTAAGGTCAAGGAATCGGACAGGATAAGCCTTACGGCTGAAAACTTAAATGCCATGGGCGGCAGGGTTACGAAAAAGGAGGACGGCATGGTGATAGAAGGAGGCAGTGACCTGCATCACGCTGTCATAGATCCGGGAAAGGACCACCGCATAGCCATGAGCTTTTCCGTTGCAGCCCTTGCTTCAAAGGATGTGAAGCCCGTGGAGATCAGGGATCCGGCCTGTGTGGGCATTTCCTACCCGGAATTCTACAGGGACCTTGACCGGCTGCAGGCTTGATAGGGGAGACAGGGTTGAAGAGGGAGACAGGCTTGATGTTTTTTATCTGTTTAGGTATACTCGAATGGTGTGGCGATTGGGGACAAAGGTTTTTGCCCCTTTATATGGTGTAAAAGGGTAATACTATGCAGGATGAATACAGGGAATATATAGAAAGGATGTCGGAGATCCGGCGGCTTTCCACTCCCAGCTTAAATGAAATAGAGGATGCGGATAAATACAGGGAGAGACTCCGGGATAATTTCGTCCGCATTGGTGAGCTTGCGGACTTAAACCGCAAGTTTCTCGACGCCATCTTTTATCCCATAATCAAGTCCGAGGAAGTTCTGGAAAAAAACAGCGTGGGAGATATGGAGGAATTCGGGGAGGAGCTTGTCTCTGCGGAGACAGGGGAAAGCCTGGATCTGCCCATCATGTCCCTGCTTTCCGAGCGGCTCTTCCAGGACGCGGAACGGAAGGGGGATATGAGCGCCCTTATCCGGCAGGCGGATTCCCAGCTCAGCACCTGCTACGAGCTCATGAACATGACAAAGCGTATCAAAGCCTATCCGGAGATATCCGGTCACTACAGAAAAAAGGGCTTTGAGATCGGGGACTTCTTCTTGAAGTTTTTAAGTAAGGAGACCTTTCTTGAGCAGGACATGGAAAGCCGTATGATAATCCTTACCAATGCCAGATTTACCGTGGCTTTTTATGAGGGAATATACGGTGACAGTGAAAGCAATGCAAAGCAGCTTGACCTTCTGGACAGGCTTCTAAATATAACCGAGGATCCTTTCTACAGAGAGGCAGTGCCGGAATTTGACTGGATCTATGCCAGGTTCAGGACTTTGAATTACTACGCCATGACGGCGGAATCACTTAATTCCTGCGGGTTTTCGGAACCGGAGCTGGAGAGGATCTATTTAAGGTCAAAGGAGCTCTGCGAATTCTGGGATGCCAATAAGGAGAAGCTGGAAGAGATGCTTGCGGGCATGGACGACAGGAGATTCATAGAGTTCATATATTTAAGGAACGCATTCCTTGCGGGGCATCTTTCGGAAAAGGAATTCACGGAAAAGCTCATCGACATTTACAGACAGAGGGATGTGCGGGACTATGAGGCGGCATCCATCTATCTCAATCTCTCCATTCCCGGTGAGTATATATGCCTCCTTCAGGGCAGGTTCCTGACCATGGAGGAAAAGCTTACCCTTAAGTCCATATATGAAAACATGATATCCTACGCCTTCCACATGCCAAACGGCGAGACCATGACCGTCATGCTGGAATATTTCGCGGGGATAATAGAGAATTTCATTGAGGTTCCGGGCGGGGTTACCTTTGAAAGCATGGTGCTGCAGTGCATCGTGGCCTTCCATCCCCCTACGTATGTGCATTCCGTCATGGTGGGACAGATCACGGAGTGTCTTTGCGGACATCTTATCCGGCTTTACCCCGAGAAGCTTATCGGGATCCTGGGGTGCAGCTCGGTGGAAGAAGTGGAGGAACGAAGGGACGAGGTGCTTTCCTTTGCCTACCATGCCGCCCTCTGTCACGATTTCGGGAAGATCACCATCATAGATACCGTGTTCGTATACGGAAGACGCCTTCTGGACATGGAATTTGACCTTATCAAGACCCATCCCAGGACGGGCTACGATATGATGAAGAAATACGCTTCCACCAGGAATTACGGGGAAGTGGCGGTATGCCACCATAAGTGGTATGACAATTCCAGAGGCTATCCCGAGGATTTCGATTCCAGGAAATATGCGGTGAAGCCCATCATAGATATAGTGCTCTGCGCCGACTGTCTGGACGCTGCCACGGATACTGTGGGCAGAAGCTACAATAAGGGAAAGAAGCTTTCCGGCTTTATAGAGGAGCTGAGAGAGGGAGCAGGGGATCACTACGCCCCCTGGCTTCCGGAGCTCTTATCCGATCCGCTGGCCGCTGCCGATGTGGAATATCTTCTCCAGAAGGGCAGACAGCAGAATTACAGAAATGTGTATTACCTCCTCCGGAACATGCAGGAGAGGGAAGTGTAGGACTTTTATCAGAGGGGGAAGTGTATGAGAGGATTAAAGCTTATGACAGGGAAGATAAGGAAGGCAGTGAGTGTTTTGCTCACTGCTGCTTTTATGACCGTATCGGCGGTGCCGGTTCCGGCTGCAGGTGGAAGTAGTGGTGTGAGTCCGGTGCTTAAGGCTACGGCTCCG
>JAFVEU010000175.1 GCA_017475845.1 Lachnospiraceae bacterium
AGCCTGGCGGCCGGATTTGCGGGAAGGGCTGTCCTTGAAACCTTCGGGGACGATCCCTTCTCCCCTGTCTTCAAACCTGAAGCCATCAGGATGGACAAGGCACAGAAGGATATCATGCTTTCCCTTTCCGCCGGAATGGGGGCCATAACCGACCGCTACATCCCCGGAGAAGAGACCTCCTTCACCATCATATCCTTCCCCAAGCCGAAGATCGGAAAGGATTTCAGGGCGATCTTCGAAGAGACCATAAAGCTCAACACCCTTGATTACATGAGATACAGGGATATGCAGCAGGAGATCATCCTGACCCTTGAAAAGGGCAGGAGAGTCCGGATCAGGGGCAGGAACGGCAACAAGACCGATCTCACCGTGAGCCTTCACTGTCAGGACAAACCCGATAAAGAGGCGGTCTTTGAAAACTGCGTGGCCGATGTGAATATTCCGGTGGGGGAAGTCTTCACTTCTCCGTCCCTTCCGGGTACCGACGGCGTACTCTTTGTTTCCGAGGTCTATCTCTTCGGCCTCCGGTATGAGAATCTGGAATTTACCATAAAGGACGGGTTCATTACCGATTACAGTTGTACGAATTTCCCCTCGGAAAAAGCCAACAAAGACTATATTAAGGAGAATATCCTCCATAACCACGAAACCCTTCCAATGGGCGAGTTCGCCATCGGCACCAACACCACGGCTTACGCCATGGCTAAGAAGTACAACATCTTTTCAAGGCTTGAGATCCTGATCGCCGAAAAGACCGGGCCCCACTTCGCCTTCGGAGACACCTGCTACAGCAGGGAGGAGGACGTGAAGGCCTACAATCCCGACGGCCGTGAGATCATTGCCAGGGACAATGAATACACCATTAAAAGAAAGACCGAGGAGAATTTCCGCTATTTTGAGTGCCATACCGATGTGACCATTCCCTATGACGAGCTGGACTCCATTATTTCCATAGACGACGAAGGAAATGAATACCCCGTGATCCTTAACGGCAGGTTCGTGGTAAGTGGCGCGGAAGAGCTCAACGCCCCGCTTGATGAGTTGTGATGAATACATGACGGGAGCCGGGGAGGGTGCGCCCTGATATCTGCAGGATCCACATGCTGTGCGCCGTTGTCATCGCATTGGCGATAAAACAGTAAAGAAAAATAGCGAAAAAAGATGACGGTTTATACTAGATGTGGTATGATATATCAGTTAAAGGCTTATATATTGGAGTAAGGTGGTAAAAATGGCAAAAGTCGCTATAGTTATGGGGTCCGATTCGGATCTGCAGGTTATGAACAAGGCAGCAGATGTGCTGGATGAGCTTGGCATTGTCTATGAGATGAATATCATATCGGCTCACAGGGAGCCGGATGTGTTTTTTGACTGGGCTAAGGGCGCAGAGGGCAGAGGCATAAAGGTTGTGATCGCGGGAGCCGGAATGGCGGCCCATCTGCCGGGGATGTGCGCGGCGCTTTTCCCCATGCCGGTGATCGGTGTTCCTCTTACGGGAAAGGTGTTGTCAGGGACGGATGCACTCTATTCCATACTGCAGATGCCTCCGGGGATACCGGTAGCCACAGTGGCGATAGACGGAGCGAAGAACGCAGGGATACTTGCGGCGAAGATACTGTCGGTAAGCGATGAGGAGGTGCTTCAGCGCTTAAAGGCCTTTTCGGAAAAGATGAAGGAAGAGGTCATGAAAAAGGACGAAAAGCTTAAGAGCCTGGGAAGAAAGAATTACAGCTGATTCAGGAAGGAGAAAACAGTACCTTGAACGATTATAAGAGCGCAGGAGTTGATATAGAGGCGGGTTACCGTTCCGTTGAGCTCATGAAGGAATATGTGGAGAAGACCATGAGGAAGGAAGTGCTTTCGGGACTCGGAGGCTTTTCCGGGGCCTTTTCTCTTAAGGGCTTTATGGGGATGAAGGAGCCTACCCTGGTGTCCGGAACAGACGGGGTGGGGACTAAGTTAAAGCTCGCCTTTATCCTTGATAAGCATGATACGGTGGGGATAGACTGCGTGGCCATGTGTGTTAACGACATTGCCTGCGCGGGAGGAGAACCCCTTTTCTTCCTGGATTATATAGCCTGCGGAAAGAACTATCCCGAGAAGATCGCCCTTATAGTAAAGGGTGTGGCCGAAGGATGCAGACAGAGCGGCGCTGCCCTTATCGGAGGAGAGACTGCGGAGATGCCCGGTTTTTATCCGGAGGATGAATATGATCTGGCAGGATTTGCCGTGGGGATCGCAGACAGGGCGGAGATGACCGACCCCTCTTCCATAACTGCGGGAGATGTGCTGGTAGGGATCGCTTCCAGCGGTGTCCATTCAAACGGATTTTCACTGGTACGGAAGATCTTCCCCATGAATGAAGAGAATCTTAACAGATATTATGATTCTCTGGGCTCTTCACTGGGAGAGGCCCTTATGAAGCCCACCAGGATCTATGTAAGTGCCCTTAAAGCCGTAAGGGATAAGGGGATAAAGCTTAAGGGCTGCAGCCATATCACCGGAGGCGGCTTCTATGAGAATATCCCGAGGATGCTTCCTGATGGTGTAAAGGCAGTGATAGATAAAAATTCCTATGAGGTTCCTGCTATATTTAAGCTTCTTGCTTCAAAGGGCAATATCGAAGAGAAGATGATGTACAATACTTATAATATGGGTATCGGAATGGTTGTTGCAGTCTCGCCTTCTGATGTTGAGAAGACACTTTCGGCTATAGAGTCAGCAGGCGATAAGGCTTATGTTATAGGTGAGGTTAAGTCCGGTGAAAAAGGAGTAGAATTATGCTAAATATAGTTGTTCTTGTATCAGGCGGTGGAACTAATCTGCAGGCGATTATAGATGGTATAGATAATGGCTTTATAAAAAACACTAAGATAGTCGGAGTAATAAGCAATAATTACGGCGTATATTCTCTTGAAAGGGCTAAGAAGGCAGGCATTGAAAGCTTTGTCGTATCGCCGAAGGATTATCCTGACAGAGATGCTTTTAATGATGGTCTTTTAGAGAAGGTCAAGTCGCTTAATCCTGATTTGATAGTTCTTGCAGGCTTTTTGGTTGTTATACCTGAGAAGATGATTGATGCATATCCGAATAAGATTATTAATATTCACCCTTCGCTTATTCCGTCATTTTGCGGAACAGGATATTATGGGCTTAAGGTGCATGAGGCAGCTTTGGCACGTGGAGTGAAGATATCTGGAGCTACGGTTCATTATGTGGACAAGGGAACTGATACAGGTCCTATCATTATGCAGAAGGCTGTGGAGGTAAAAGAGGGAGATACACCGAAGGTATTACAGCAGCGTATTATGGAAGAGGCAGAATGGAAGATACTTCCGGCTGCCATTAATAAAATCGCTAATTCATAAAAATTGACATATAAAATATATTAAAAGGAGAATGAAAATGA
>JAFVEU010000176.1 GCA_017475845.1 Lachnospiraceae bacterium
ATCGGTTGATCCTGCGCTGCTTCCGCCGCATGCTGCAAGTGAGAATGTCATCATGCCGGCAAGCAGAACTGCCAATAACTTCTTTGCCATAATAATTTCCTCCTTAAATAATAAAGTGGCCTACGCTTTAGCTTTCCTAAAGCGACTTTTATAAAGCTCTTTTATAATATTGCTTTATTGTGATTATGTCAATACCTTTTTTGTGATTTTTTATTAATATTTTATTTACAATTTTTTTACATCTGATTAAACCTGCAAAAAGCCGGAAGAAACAGCCGCCCCGGGCCTTATTTCTTTGTAACGTACTTTCTGATATCCAGCGAGATCGCTATGTAGATGATAACACCCAGAGCCACCCACTGTGCGTTGGCATTCACGCCCAGGAACTGCAGTGAAGCCTTCAGAAGCTCGAATACAGCAACACCGACTACCGCGGATGAAACCTTGCCTCGTCCTCCGGTAACGGAAACGCCTCCGATAGTACATGCCGCTATGGCTTCCATCTCATATCCCAGTCCGAGGTTTACGGAAGCGCCGCCGGACTTGGCTCCCAGCATGAATCCCGCAAGACCGTAGAAAGCCGCTGCCTTGGCGTAGATTAGTATCATGGTGAGCTTTACGGGAACACCGGTAACTTCCGCAGCCTGGGGATTTGCACCTATGGCATACATATATTTTCCATGCCTTGTCATGTTAAAGATGAACCAGGTTATGGCTGCTATGATTATGGCGATCCATATGAGCCAGGGGATAAATAAGAACCTCTGTGTCGCAAGGTTTGTATAGCTCTCAACATAGCCTCCGAGAGGAGTTGCATTGGTGAAGATAAGATTCAGTCCGTACACGATCTCCATCATGGCCAGTGTGGAAATAAAGGGCGGTACGTTTAAGAATGCGATAAAGAATCCCGTTACGGAACCGAAGACGGCGGTGATCAGCATAACTACCGCCAGAGCCGCAAACAGATTCATGGGGTTCATATTCGGGAAGAACTTTCCGGCATAATCAGCTCTCTGTAAGAGCACACCGGCGATACATCCACCGAGACCGATCATACGTCCTGCAGACAGGTCGCAGCCTGCAGTGATAACGCAACCGGCGATACCAAGTGCTATAACAAGCCTGGAACTCATATTGAGCAGAAGGTTCATCAGGTTGTTGCCCGAAATAAAGTTTGGGGACTTAATGGTGGTTATGATTACAAGAATGATCATAACCATGATAACACCGTAGTTAATAAGAAATTCCTTTAAGTTAAATGCCTTTTTATTCATTTTTCAGCTCTCCTTAAACCTTCCTCACGGATCAGAACATTGTAGCGTACTGCATTACCTTTTCCTGAGTGATCTCACCGGGATCCGATATCTCACCCCGGACATATCCGTTGCACATTACATATATCCTGTCGGACATACCGAGAAGCTCCGGCATTTCCGAAGATATCATTATTATAGCCTTTCCTTCCTTTGCAAGACGGGCCATGATCTCGTAGATCTCGTGCTTCGCGCCTACGTCTATTCCTCTTGTGGGCTCGTCCATGACCAGGATATCCGGATTGTTGGCAAGCCATCTTGCAATGATGACCTTCTGCTGGTTACCTCCGGAAAGACTGCCTATCTGGGTACTCATGTTGGGAGTTTTGATGGCTAGCTGTTCTATGCTCCTGTCAACGATCTTATTGATACTGGGGTGGTCCAGTACCATTCCCATCTTCAGGTTCTTGTCATAAATGGAGACTCCCACGTTGTCCTTTACGGAAAGACAGCCCAGGATACCGTTTCCGCGGCGGTCTTCCGTGATGAGGCCCAGTCCGGCATTCATGGCTCTTCTGGGATTCTTGTTATCCACTCTCTTTCCGTTCACATAGATCTCACCGGATTTGATATTCCTTATACCGAAGATTGCCTCCATAAGCTCCGTTCTCTGGGCTCCTACCAGTCCTCCGAAGCCTACTATCTCGCCCTTCCTTACCTTGAAGGAACAGTCTTTAAAGGAGTGCTCGTTGATGGAGGTGATGTTTTTGCATTCAAGGACTACCTCACCCGGAACATCGGGATGGGGCGGATAGATATTGGTAAGCTCGCGGCCCACCATCCTGGTAATGATGTCGTCCGTGGAAAGCTCCGCAGCCGGCCAGGTTCCCACGTAGGTCCCGTCACGCATGATGGTGATATCATCCGCTATCCTCTTGATCTCATCCATCTTGTGGGAAATATAGATCATGGCAACACCCTTGTCACGGAGTCCGTTCATTACCTTGAAAAGGACTTCCACTTCCTTATCGGAAAGGGATGAGGTGGGCTCGTCAAAGATTATGACCCTGGCATCATGGGATACGGCCTTTGCTATCTCTATGGTCTGCATCTGTCCTATGGAAAGATCCGAAAGAGGAGTTTTTGGATTGAAGTCCATTCCCACTTCCTTCATCCAGTAGACAGTATCTTCATTCATTTTTTTATGGTCTATGACCTGTATAGGTCCGATTTTCTTAGTAGGGAAACGCCCCAGATACATATTCTCCGCCACACTTCTCGGAAGCACGGGCTGGAGCTCCTGGTGCACCATGGCAACTCCCAGCTTCATGGCTTCATCCGGGTTGTTTATGATAACCTTTTTTCCTTCAATAAAAATCTCACCCTCGTCCATCTTGTAGATACCAAAAAGACATTTCATGAGGGTGGATTTTCCGGCACCGTTCTCTCCCATCAGCGCATGAACCGTTCCGGGTCTCACGGAGAGCGAAACATTATCCAACGCCTTTACACCGGGAAAGGACTTTGATACCCCTTTTAATTCAAGATAATACTCTGCCATACTGCCTCCTTTAATCAGACAGGGAAAATTCCCCGCCCGACCGTCCATTGGCCGTCAAATGCATCTCTGCCAAGGCACGTGATGCCCCTGACAACCTGTTATTCTTAACATGGCGGGTATGGAAAACCACGCCCGCCACATAAGGCAAAGGGACAAAATGATCATTTCATCCCCCTGCCGTAAACTCAAAACAGTCCTGATCTTATTTAAGTGAATCAAGAATTGACTGAGCATTCTCGGTTGTAACCTTTACATAGTCGCAGCCGATATAGTGCTCGTTCTTTGTGCCCTTGAGATAATTTGCAGCAGCATCAGCAGCGCTGTGTGACTGGCTGACATGATCGTTGAATACAGTACCGGTAATGGATCCTGCGATAACGTCCTCAACAACCTCTGTAAGAGCATCAACACCTACAAGGTAGATGTCTGTGCCAACCTTGCGGCCTGCTGCCTCGATAGCCTGAAGAGCTCCGAGAGCCATGGCATCATTGTTGCAGAATACAACTTCGATGTCGTTGCCGTACTGTGAAAGTGCATTTGCTACAAGCTGCTGTCCCTGAGCCTGGTCCCAGTTACCAACCTGATCGGTAAGGCAGTTCACTTCAAAGCCTGCATCTGTAAGAGCCTTAACTGAGAACTCTGTCCTGTACTGAGCATCAACGTTCTCGGGATCACCCTCGATCATAATGTAGTCAACCTTGCCGTTCTTGTTGAAGTCAAGAGCATCAAGACCTAAATCGCCGATGATCTCGCCCTGCATTGTTCCGGACTGACGGGCATCACAGCCTACATAAGTAACGTTCCAGTCGTTGTCTGCCCATCTCTTCTCCTCGTCTGCATCAGGCTCACGGTTGATGTAAACAAGAGGGATGCCTGCGCCTACAACCTTATCTGTGATGGTTGCAGCAGATGAAGAGTTAACGGGATTGATGATGAGTACGTCTACGCCGTCAGCAATGAATGCATCGATCTGGTTTGACTGTGTACCCTGATCGTTGGCACCGTCCTGGATGGTGATGTTTTCCTTCGCAAATCCGAGGGAAATAAGGTATGACTCCAGCTCTGTACGGAAAAGTGTCATGAAGTTATCAGAGAACTGATAAATACATACACCTACCTTCTTTGTGGAAAGGTCTCCGCCTGCTGCGCCTGCTGCAGCATCAGCTGCTGCTTCTGCGGGAGCTGCTTCCTGAGCGGGTGCTGCACCACCTGC
>JAFVEU010000177.1 GCA_017475845.1 Lachnospiraceae bacterium
CTCGAAGGAAAGGTCCGTGTTTTCCATGCGGCAGTTAACAAGCTTTAAGTCCCTGCAGTAGCAAAGGGGCTGGGTACCGCTTATAAGGCAGTTCTCAAAGGTCACGTTTTCGCAGTACCAGGCCAGATATTCCCCCTTTACGATACTGTTTTTCACCACTACGTTTGACGCATGCCAGAAGGCATCCTTTGTGTCAAATTCACAGTCGACGAAAACGGAATTGCTGATGTACTGGAAGGAATATTTGCCTTTAAGCTTCACGTTATTGAAATCCAGCCGTTCCGAACGCATCATGAAATACTCGCTTTCTGCGCTGCTGTCTTCCATTCTGACATCATGGTTGAACCAGCCGAATTCCGGAGAGATGATGTCACAGTTTTTTATCTCCACATCCCGGCACTCCCTTAAAGCCTTGATGCCGTGAAGCTCCGTATCGCTGATACGTATATTGTCGGAATACCAGAGGGCTGCACGGCAGGTGTCTGTCATACGGCTTCCGGAAACAGTGAGATCGCTGTCATGCCAGAAGGGGTATCTGAGATTAAAAAAGGAATCCCTGACAACAATGCCGCTGCTCTCTTTCAGGGCGCTCTCCCCGTCCAGAGGTCCGTCAAAGCGGCAGTTTTCCACCAGAACATCCCTGCTTCCATATAAAGCTCTCTCTTCGTCAAACTGCTTATCCTTGTATTCTGTCATTTTAATACCTTATCCTTGCAGGCTCTTGAGAGCCTCACCATTAAAGTACACCTTGTTTTAGAGCATTCTACAATCCGAGTCCCAAATGGGTGTAGGCCATATCGGTCACAACTCTTCCCCTGGGAGTACGCATGATAAAGCCGTTCTTTAAGAGATAGGGCTCGTAGACATCCTCAATGGTGCCGGTATCCTCCCCGATGGCCGCGGCAAGGGTATCAAGTCCCACAGGTCCCCCTTTGAATTTCTCTATCATTATGGTAAGGATATTCCTGTCCAGATTATCGAGACCGTACTTATCCACCTCCATAAGATCCAGGGCGGTATTTGCAATGTCCGGTGTTATCTTACCGTCAGCCTTTACTTCCGCAAAATCCCTGACTCTCTTTAAGAGGCGGTTAGCGATCCTTGGAGTCCCCCGGGATCTCCTTGCTATCTCCGATGCGGCATCCCCTTCTATCTGAACCTTCAGCCTCTTCGCAGAATTTCCGATTATGGTGGAAAGATCCTCTACGGAGTAGAATTCCATGTGGTTGATTACTCCGAAACGGTCCCGTAATGGAGCGGATAAGAGTCCCGCCCTGGTAGTGGCCCCGATAAGGGTGAACCGGGGAAGGGAAAGCCTTATGGACTTGGCCGCAGGCCCCTTTCCTATCATTATGTCAATGCAGAAATCCTCCATGGCGGGGTATAGTACCTCCTCCACCTGCCGGTTCAGCCTGTGGATCTCATCCACAAAGAGGACATCCGAATCCTTTAATCCGTTTAATATGGCGGCCATATCCCCGGGCCGCTCTATGGCAGGGCCGCTGGTGATCTTCATATTGACCCCCATTTCCTCGGCTATTATCCCCGCAATGGTGGTCTTTCCCAGACCCGGAGGCCCGTAGAACAGCACATGATCCAGGGGATCCTTTCTCTTTTTAGCCGCGTCGATATAGATCTTAAGGGTCTCCTTGATCTTGTCCTGACCTATGTACTCCTCAAGTGTCTTAGGGCGCAAGGACCCCTCGATCCTTATATCCTCTTCCGTAAATTTAGTTTCTATTACTCTTCTTTCCATGAGCCTTCAGACCTGTCTGTTTATACCATTACTTTCAATGCAGCTTTCAGCAGGGAATCGGTATCCGCTTCACTCCCCAGGGCAGCGGCAG
Source organism: Lachnospiraceae bacterium (assembly GCA_017475845.1). GTDB lineage: Bacteria > Bacillota > Clostridia > Lachnospirales > Lachnospiraceae > NK4A144. Next base: position 1,848 of record JAFVEU010000177.1, read on the forward strand.
CTTCCTTCACTGCCCGGAAGGCGTCAGCCGAAGAATAACCGAGAGCCACCAGTGCTTCCACCGCCTCTTCCCTGGCTCCTTCGGGTGCGGCAGAGACATTATCCGCTGATCCCAAAGCGCTCCTCACCGTATCCTCTGCGCTTATCTTATCCTTAAGGTCGATTATCACCTTTTCTGCTGTTTTCTTTCCGATGCCGGGGGCCTTTGCTATGGCCTTTGAATCCCCGGATAAAATGGCGAATCTCAGGTCGTCGGGGGAAAGGCAGGATAATACCGCCAGAGCCCCTTTGGGACCCACACCGCTTACTGTGATAAGGAGCCTGAATATTTCCAGATCGTCGTAGGAAGGAAAGCCGAAAAGACTTACACCGTCCTCCCTTACGGACATATATGTATATATCTTTACTTCTTCTCCCACGGAAGGCATAAGGGAAGCCGTGGTCTCTGAAACGGAAACCGTATATCCCACTCCGTTAACATCGATACATACGCGATTTATCCCGAGGTCCGCGATCCTGCCTCTTAAATACTCTATCATATCCTTCCGGTACCGCTCCTTTCCATCAGGTGCCCATATCAATAACGTTTCTCCGCCCGATCCTTTTTATGACCATGGCTGCAATAAAAGCGATGCCTGCACCGGTAATGCAGCCGCTTATCACAAGAGCAGGGAGATATAGTATTATACGGTAATTTTCCACAAGAAACAATGCGACGATGATCTGTCCGATATTATGTGCAATGCCCCCGGCCATGCTGACGCCGTAACAGGAAAAGAAGTCCTGTTCCTTTAAGACCACCATGACCGCAAAGCTCAGGGCAGCGCCGCAGAAACTGTAGACAAAGCTGTAGGGATTTCCAAAGAGGAGCGCCGTAAGGGATATCCTTAATAAATTCACGATAAGAGCATCCCTGCGTCCAAGGGTATAAAGAAGAAATACCACCAGTATGTTTCCAAGGCCCGCTTTCATTCCCGGAACACCGTAAAACACGGGAATAAGAGCTTCCAGATAAGATAGTATCATGCCGAGAGCCGTCAGGACCGAAAGGAAGGCCACTCTTTTACCGGGAGACCGCATCCACTTCTCCTTCCCCACCGCCTTCGATGCTTACAACAACCCTGTTCGGAAGACAGACAATGGTTTCGCCTTTATAGCGTATCTTCTTCTGATGGACGCAGACCTTATCGGGACAGTCCGCCTCCGTAATATCCGCATATCCGTCCTTTATCACCAAAAGGTTATCAAGCCCCTTTTCCCCGGGGATAGTAAGCTCTCTGTCTTCATCCAAAGGCAGGACCGCATATCTTTCTCCAGAAACGGTAATAACCACCCATTCTCCTCCCTTATTACCCGCCAGCATTGGAATGGAGCTCAAAAGGAAAACCACAAGAGAAATGAAGACCGCCGCAGCCGGTACATAAAGATCCGTTTTTCTGAAGCTCAAAACCCTGTTCAAATCAAGATACCTCTTAAACTACTCAAAAGCTCCGGCTTTCGCCGGAGCCTTGGATCATCAATTATATTTACGCTTACGGGCAGCTTCAGACTTTTTCTTACGTCTTACGCTGGGCTTCTCGTAATGCTCACGCTTACGTATCTCCTGCTGGATACCAGCCTTTGCACAGTTTCTTTTGAAACGGCGCAGAGCACTGTCAAGAGATTCGTTTTCTTTTACGATAACATTTGACATTTTCCCACCTGACCTCCCTTCAGACCAACAGACTAATGCCTGAATGGGTATTTGTGTATGACACACAAAGGAATTATAGCATAAATCCCTATCCCGTCAAGGAGAAATTTAAGACAGGCAGTACAGGGGGACGTTTTTTTGTCTTCGCTTATTATACAATAGCGGAAAAATTACTGTTGTCAGCTGAGGACTTATCCGAAATACCTTCGGCGTTGTAAACCTTGCTGGTGCTTAATTTGTTGGCAGCAGCATTCTTCATGATGCCCGCTCTGGAGGCTGTGGAATCCGCAAAGGATCCTGCCCCGCTGAAGAGGGATTTAACGGAAGTCATATCCGCCGAATAGAACCTGTCCTTGTTGATGGAAAGGGTTCCGTCCTTTCCTACCGAGATCCCGACGGAATCCAAAAGTGCCGAATTGGTCTTTGTGTTCTTAAGCATCCTTACCGTTACATCATTTAATGAAGACAGGCTCTCCGAAGAACCGTTCTTTACAAGGGAATTATAGCTGTCAACAAAATCGGACACTGCGCTGTAGATCTTGTCATAATCATATTCCGCATCCGTCTTGCTGCCGTCGCTTCCTGTCTTCTGGAAGGAGCCCTTCTGGAAGAGAGCCGCTGAAGAAAGCTTGTCCACAGCGGATGAAAGATCCTCTGCCGCGGATTTTACGGTGTTATAGGCATTTTTCTCTGTGGTGCTTATGGAATTTTTCTCACCTTTTTCAGCCTTCTCCTCCTGGGCATAATATGCTTTATAAAGCTTATAGGAACTGCCGTTCTTAAGAGCCGCATAGTCACCGAGATAATCATAAAGGCTGGAAGATTTTGTGGAGGAACCCGCTCCGAATAAATATGAAAGGTCTCCACCGCTATTGATGGTATTTGACATGGTATCACGCTCCTTGTGTTTAATGATTCTTAAGTAAGTTACAATGCCGATTCCCTTCGGCAGGAAAGAAACATAGTTATCCTATGTCTATTTCTATCAAATATATCGGCAAAAATCAAGTTATGTTTACCCCGGGTTTGTTCTATTTTTAATACAATATCAGGATCGATCGTCCACCGGCTTTTATCCTCGGACATAGGGAAAGGGCATCCCCGGTTTAACCCGGGAATGCCCCTTTGGAGAAAAAGTGAGTTACTTGATATTTTTTTCTAACTTATCTGCCGGAACGTTACCCTTGATATCATAGCTTCCGCTTACGGTCATTCCCTTTGCTTCATCAAATTCGATGACCACGGGCTTACCGAAGGTATCCTTCTTGCCGTTCTTTGTCTTAAATTTCTTGCCGGTAGAAGTAAGGGTAAACTCTAACTTAAGCTTATCCTTCTTTCCGCTGAGCTTAGGTGAGCTGATATTGTTTGCGGAAAGTGCCGCGTTCAGATCCATGGCGATCATCCTTATCCTCATGTTTCCGGGCTTTTTCTTAGATGCCTTTGTGGCCTTCTTTATCGCCTTCTGCAGCTTCTTTAAATCCTTCTTGTCCGCGTTTCCATCCGTCTTTGAAAGCTTTGTTATAACAAGGCTTGCATTGTCCTCGTTTTCACCCGCATCGGGATGCTTAACGATCTTTGCTTTCTCGGGAGCATAGGTGCTGCCGTTATAGGAGATGCTGACCTTTCCCAGGATCTTTTCCAGATCTTTACCCATGCTCTTTCCGAAGAAGGGGATCTTGCTCTGGAAGGTTACAGTAAGTCCGTCAAGTCCTGTTACACCCAGATCCTCAGCCTTTACGGTAACTTCTCCTGCAGGTGTGCCTGTCTCTGCCTTTTCGATTGCTTCCTTTTCTTCCCTTACAGCCTTCTCTTCAGGTGTTTCCTCTTTCTCTTCTGCAGGAATATCTGTTCCGACATTTATGGTCTTGTGATCTGCGAAATCATCCGAAGAATATCCGAGATAGATCTCACGTTTTCCTTCTGCCACGGTCCACTTGTCCTGTGTGCCGTCAGAGCGCTTTACAAGCTCTCCGTCCGTATTC
>JAFVEU010000178.1 GCA_017475845.1 Lachnospiraceae bacterium
CCATGGAATCCCTGTCATAGAATTCTATCCGTAGAGCCCCCTCTTCATAGCTCCTGTTGTGGACTATGCCGATATTCTTTATGGAGAGGCCGTGGGAGGAGAGGATGGTGGCAACTATGGCAATTGCACCGGGCTCGTCCAGCACCTCCAGATGAATGACATAGGACTTCTTTATGGGGCCGAGAGGCGCATCATGGACGGAATCCCTGTAATTCTTTGCATTTTCAAAGATGTTATGGAGCTCCTCACCCTTTTTCCCCTTAATAAGCTCTCTGGTCTCCTTTAACATCTCTATATATTTGTCAAGAAGCTCCGTGATACGCTCCGGGTTTTCAAGGCAGATCTGCTCCCACATCACCGGGTCAGAGGAAGCGATCCTTGTGATATCCTTAAAGCCTCCGGCGGCGATCGCCTTCATATACTGCTCCGGAGAATCCTCCCTTTCGATAAGCCGCACCAGATTATATGCCACCATATGGGGCACATGGCTTACGGCTGCGGTTATCCTGTCATGAAGGGCCGGGTCTAATGTAAGGGGCAAGGCCCCAAGCTTACGTACCAACGTTTCATAACGCTCGATATGTTTCTTCCCCGCATTCTTTCCGGGAGTCAGTATGTAATATGCATTTTCAATTAGATGGTCACTGGAATTCGCATATCCCGACTTCTCGGATCCGGCCATGGGGTGGCCCCCGATAAATACGCAGTCCGGAAGGTATTCCTCCACCGCGGTATGTATCTTATTCTTCACCGACCCCACATCCGTAAGTATGGTCTTATCCGAAAGATACGGTTTTAAGGCCTTAAGGAAGGAAATATTGGTATCCACCGGTGCGCATAAAAAAATAAGATCACAGTCCATGAAGCTGTCATCCAGCTCCATGGTGCCGTGATCTATTATCCCGTCCTTCAATGCTGCATCAAGAGTATTCCCTGACCTGTTCAGCGCGGTTATATAAGCGTCCGGAAATACCTTTCTTATATTCTTCGCTATAGAACCGCCGATGAGCCCCAGGGCAATAAAACCGGCCTTTAATCCGGTGCTCATTTTTCTTCCTCGTCTCTCCTTGATTCAACATAGGCAACGCTCGCCACTACCGCAATGATGATCCCCAGTGCGATAAGGGCCATTACTGTTATCGCCGATACGGCTACTACTACTCCTACATTCATAAGCTTTTCCCGATCTCCATATCACCCGGCCGCTGCCGGACAGCTGTTTAAGTTATTTACCCTGATTCTTGTCCATTATCTGTGAAAGCTCGCTCTTTTCCTGCTCTTCGGTCTTTTCCACGTTACCGTTCTCCTCATTATAAGCAAGATAGGTCTCATAAACCTCTATCCTGCAGGAATCGGACTCCGGCATTCCGATGAATACGCCGCCGTAGATATTTCCGCCGATCTCATGGCTTACCCTCACCACATTTATAAAGGCGGGGATCACATCTCCGGTCCAGATCTTGATATTTGCCCTGTAGATCGCTCCGTTGGTAAGCTCCTGCTCACAGATAAAGCCCACTCCTGCTCTGGAGATATCAAGCACCTCCACCGGAATTCCGAGGCCGCTGTCATCATCCACCCTGGTCATAAAGAGCTTTACGCTCAATGTATGCCTCTTAAACTTTCTCCTGTTAAGCTCCAGTTCACCCATAGAAAATACCCCTCCTTCTCATAGGTTTTCTACTGTGCCGGCCTGTTTTCCACCCGGCTTCTTCAGTATAACATGATTCCTTATTAAATAAAAGAAAGTCAGATAATGAGCATTGCATCCCCGAAGCTGAAGAACCTGTACCTCTTTGAGACTGCTTCCCTGTAGGCAGCAAGCACCTTTTCCCGTCCCGCGAAGGCGGAGACCAACATAAGGAGCGTGCTCTCCGGCAGGTGAAAATTGGTGATGAGGCCGTCCATTACCTTAAAGCTGTATCCGGGATAGATAAAGATATCCGTGTCTTCCCCTTCAACACTCCGAACCCTTCCCTCCTTATCGGAAAAGGATTCAAGGGTACGGCAGCTGGTGGTGCCGACGCAGATCACCCGGCCCCCTTCGGCTTTAGTCTTATTAATGAGCTCTGCGTTTTCGGGAGTGATGAAACAGGTCTCGCTGTGCATGTGGTGATCGGTGATCTTCTCTTCCTTTACGGGCCTGAAGGTCCCGAGGCCCACATGGAGAGTGACCGCTGCGGTACTTACCCCCATTTCCCTTATCCGGGATAAAAGCTCCTCCGTAAAATGGAGTCCCGCCGTGGGGGCGGCCGCAGAGCCGTCATATTTCGCATATACCGTATTGTATCTGTCCCTGACCTTAAGCTTATGCTTTATATAGGGAGGCAGGGGCATCTCTCCCAGGGAGTCCAGGATCTCTTCAAATATGCCCTCATACTCAAAGCGGACGATACGGTTCCCTTCATCGGCGATACCCGTGATCTCGGCTTTAAGTATCCCGTTTCCGAATACGGCTCTATCTCCGGGCCTAAGCCTTTTCCCGGGCCGCACAATGGTCTCCCACTCCCTGTCCTTAAGCCGTTTAAGTAAAAGGATCTCCACTGCGGAGCCCGTGTCTTCCTTTACCCCGAGAAGCCTTGCGGGGATCACCCTGGTATTGTTTAATACCAGACAGTCCCCCTTTTTAAGGTATTCCGTGATATCCTTAAATACCCTGTCCTCGGTCCCGCCGCTTTCACGGTGAAGGACAAGCAGCCTGGACTCATCCCTTTTATCTAAGGGATCCTGGGCTATAAGCTCCTCTGGAAGCTCATAATAATAATCCTTTTTAAGAAGCTCACTCATGACCTGAGTTCGATTCCCATGCTGTCAAGGCCGTTTAATATCTTCTTCATAACAGCGTTTATGTCATCGTCAGACAGGGTCTTTTCCGGATCCCTGAAGCTTAGGGTATAGGCCATGGACTTGAAGCCTTCCTTTATCTGCTCTCCCTCATAGATATCAAAGAGGGCAGTCTTTTCAAGGAGCCTTCCGCCCCTCTGCTTTATCATGGCCTCGATATCCCCGGCCAGTATATCCTTCTTAACCACCATGGAGAGGTCACGGGTCACGGCGGGGAACTTCGCTATCCCCTTGAACTTCCTGTCAAAGGTAGCCCTGGAAACCACCTCCGGCATGTCGATCACCGCCACGTATACCCTGTCTCCAAGCTCGTAATTACGCCTTACCATGGGATGCAGCTCTCCAAGATAACCGATCACTGCCCCGTCATAGATGATGTTTGCCTGGCGTCCCGGGTGAAGGAAGGTCTTTCCGCTCTTCGGATCGTAGGTGGTGCCCTTCTTAAGTCCTGCTTTTGCAAAGAATTCCTCAACCACTCCCTTCATGGAGAAGAAGTCCCCTTCGCCGTAGAAAGCAAGGGCGAACTGCATCCTCTCATCGGGATAATCGGTAAGGGGAAGGCTCTTCGGGATATAGATATTTCCAAGCTCATAGAGCCGTACATCCTTATTTCTCCTGTTATAGTTCACGGAGAGGCTGGTAAGGAGCCCGTTCAGAATGATGGTCCTCATAACGGAGAAGTCCTCTCCCAGAGGATTGCTGATCTTTACCGCAGCCCTTTCCGGAGCATCTTCCGGAAGGAGCAGCTTATCAAACACCCTGGGGCTCTCCATGGAGTAAGTCATGCACTGTGAGAAGCCCGCGAATTCCGCCACATCCCTGGCAACGCCTTCTATCATCATCTTGAAGGGCAGTCCGCCCCCCTCCGCTCCGGAAGAGGGAAGGGTCACCGGGATCTTATCATATCCGTAGAATCTGGCGACTTCCTCCGCTATATCCGCAAAGCCCAGAAGATCCTGCCTGAAGGTGGGGCAGATAAGCTCGTTCTTCTCTTCGTCATACTCTATCTCAAGCCTCTTAAAGTAAGAGAGCATGTCATCACGGCTGATGTCGGTCCCGAGGAACTCATTTATCCTCTCATATTCAAAGGGGATATGCTTCCTTTCGGGAAGGGGCTCATGCACATCCACGGCGCCTTTTAACACCCTGCCGCAGCCAAGCTCCTCAACCAGAGCGCAGGCGCGGTTTATGGCATCCATGGCGTTATTGGCGTCAAGGCCCTTTTCGAAGATACCGGATGCATCGGTGCGGAGCCCTATCCTCTTTGCGGATTTTCTGATATTCGGTCCGTTAAAGGTGGCAGCCTCAAATAAGACCTCATGCACATCCCCGGTTATCATGGAGTTCTCTCCTCCCATGATACCGCCGATACCTATCTCCTTTTCCCCGTCGCAGATCATAAGGACTTCGCTGTCAAGCTTTCTCTCGTTTCCGTCAAGAGTGGTGAAGATATCCCCCTCCTTTGCCCTGCGGACGATTATCTTGTTTCCCGCAATGGTGGAAAGATCGAAAGCATGCATGGGCTGGCCATATTCCAGCATTACGTAATTAGTTATGTCAACCAGATTGTTTATGGGCCTTATGCCGGCTGAGCGGAGACGCTTCTTCATCCAGTCGGGAGACTCCCCGATCTTTACATCCGTCACTACTCTTCCCACATATCTGCTGCAGAGGTCCCGGTCAACTATCTCAACACTTATCCTGTCGGAAGCGGATTCCGCCGCATCCTCTCCGGTAACGGGAACCTCCGGCATATGGAATTCCTTATCAAAGCTTGCCGCCGCTTCCCTTGCGATCCCCAGAACGCTGTAGCAGTCAACCCTGTTGGAGGTTATCTCATATTCAAATACCGTGTCATGGAGACCCAGATACTCAACGGCATCCGTTCCCGGAACC
>JAFVEU010000179.1 GCA_017475845.1 Lachnospiraceae bacterium
AAAACACACGACTCGATATTTTATTGCTTGAGAGGGGTATAGCCGAATCCCGGGAAAAAGCAAAGAGTTATATAATGGCAGGCGATATTTTTGTAAACGGCCAGAGGGAGGATAAAGCCGGATCCCTTTATCCACAAAATGTGGATATTTCCTACAGAGGAAGCAGATTAAAGTACGTAAGCCGCGGCGGGCTCAAGCTTGAGAAGGCATTGGAAGTTTTCCACATTGACCTTAAGGGACTCTTCTGTATGGATATCGGGGCATCCACCGGCGGGTTTACGGACTGCATGCTGCAGAACGGAGCGGAAAAGGTCTGTTCCATAGACGTGGGATACGGTCAGCTGGCCTGGGAATTAAGGCAGGATCCAAGAGTCATCTGCATGGAAAAGACCAATTTCCGTTACATGAAGCCTGAAGACATAACAGGCGTTCCTGATTTTGCTTCCTGTGATGTTTCTTTTATCTCCCTTTCAAAGATCCTTCCGGCTGCCTGTGCTATACTCAAGGAAGACGGGGAAATGGTCTGCCTGATAAAACCCCAGTTTGAAGCCGGCAGGGAAAAAGTCGGAAAGAAAGGCGTGGTAAGGGATCCCGCCGTTCACGAGGAAGTAATAACAAATGTTTTTCAATATGCTGAGGACTGTGGTTTCCATATATGCGGACTGTCCTATTCTCCCATAAGAGGTCCCGAGGGAAATATCGAGTATCTCCTTTTCCTGAAAAAGGAAGCGGGAGAAGAGGAATGGCTTAAGGGGAAGGACATCATAGCCGCTGCGGTAAAGGACGCAAATGAAGAATTTCTTTATAATAACAAATAAGAACAGGGACAGGGATCTGTCCGTAACAATGCGGACAAGGGCTTTTCTTGAAGGTAACGGCTGTAATGTATATATGGCTGAGGCCGGTCCTTCGGAGGACGGCCACTATACCCGCAAGGAGGAGGTTCCCGGAGACACCGAATGTGTCATCACCATAGGCGGTGACGGTACTCTTATTGCCGCTGCCGGTGATACTGCAGATCTTGAACTGCCGATCCTTGGCATAAATCACGGAACCCTGGGTTATCTTACGGATGTGGAAGTGGATGATATAGAAGGTTCCCTTCAAAAGGTGCTTGACGGCGACTATTCCGTGGAGGAGAGGATGATGCTCTGCGGCAAGGTCATGGATCCGGAGGGCAATATCAAAAAGGAATCCAGAGCCTTAAACGACATAGTGATCCACAGCATGAATCTGAAGGTCTCGGATTACAGTCTTTCCGTCAATTCAAAGTATCTGGGGAGCTTCAAGGCGGACGGCATGATAGTATGTACTCCCACCGGTTCCACCGCCTATTCCATGTCGGCGGGAGGCCCCATAATAGAGCCCTTTGCCAGGATGATGGTCATCACACCCATCTGTCCCCATACATTAAATACCAGAAGTATTGTTATTTCAGCGGAAGACAGGGTGGAAATGTCGGTTTCGGACGATAACTCCACGGTGGTATTTGACGGTCATTCCCCCTTTGACTTAAAGAGCGGGGATATAGTGAACGTCAGGCCGTCGGGCTGTGTTACCAGGATAATAAAGACTGCGCATGACAGCTTCCTGAAGGTATTGCAGGTGAAATTCAGTTCATAAGGAGCGGGTTTTGAAAAAGGAAAGACAGGAAAAGCTCATTTCCCTCATAACCGAAAACAATATAGAGACCCAGGAGGAGCTCTGTGATGCCTTGAGAGCGGCAGGATTTGATGTCACCCAGGCTACGGTCTCAAGAGACATAAAAGAGCTGTCCGTCACCAAGGTTCCGGACGGGGAAGGAAGACAGAGATACGCTCCGGGGCGGACCCCCAACGGAAGTGATGACAAATATGTCACCATTTTAAGGGAGGCGGTGAACTCTTTGGACAATGCGGGGAACCTTCTCGTGATAAAGACTGCTTCCGGAATGGCCATGGCTGTGGCGGCAGCGGTGGACAGCATGAATTTCCCGGAGATAGTGGGTTCCATAGCCGGGGATGACACCATCATGTGCGCGGTAAAGACTGATGAGGAGACGGAGGCCATAAAAAGGCGGCTCCTCCGTATCATAGGATAAAGAAAGGTTATATAACTATTGTTATTAAGTCTCAGTGTTAAAAATCTGGCTCTGATAGAGAATGCGGAGGTTAATTTCGGCGAGGGACTCAATGTCTTTACCGGTGAGACCGGTGCGGGCAAATCCCTGGTGATCGGTTCCGTAAACCTGGCTCTGGGAGGCAGGGCAAGAGGGAATATCCTAAGGGATGACGATTCTCCCGTGGAGATAGAACTGGTCTTCTCCCTTGAGGATCCGGATAAGCTTTCTCTTTTAAGGGAACTGGATGTTCCCGTGGAGGAGGACGGGCTTATCATCATAAGGAGAAGGATCTCCCCCGGCAGGAATGTGGCAAAGGTCAACGGAAGGACCGTGACAGGTGCCGAATTAAGGGAGATCGGCGCTGTCCTTATAGATATCCATGCCCAGTCGGAGCACCAGTCCCTTCTTTATGAAAAGAACCATATCCTGTTTCTCGATAAATACGCAGGGGCCGGAGCAGAGGAAGCCCTGAAGGAATACGGGGATAAATATGCTGCCTGGAAGAGTCTGGAAGCTGAACTGAACGACATGGAGACCGATGCTTCGGCGCGGGATAAGGAAGCGGAGCTCCTACGATACGAGATAAATGAGATAGAGGAGGCGAAGCTCAAAAAGGACGAGGATACGGAACTGGAGGACAGGTTTCGGCTCATGAACAATTCCCAGAAGATCGCTCAGGGGACGGACGAGGCCTATAATCTCCTTTTCGGGGAGAATGAAGGGGCAGCGGCCTCCGTGATACGGGCAATGCGCTCCATGGGCGGTTCCGCGGAATATGACGGGGAAGCAGGGAAGATCTACGAAGAGATAGCAAATATCGATTCCCTCCTAAGTGACCTCCGAAGGGATCTTGGGGGTTATATCTCATCCCTTGAATATTCTCCCGAGGAATTTACCCGGGTGACGGACAGGCTTGATCTTATCAATACCCTAAAGATGAAATACGGCCGTTCTGTTGATGAGATAGTGGAAGCTCTGAAGAGTAAGCAGGAAAGGATTTCAGTCCTGGAGAACTTTGATGAGCACTTAAAAGACTTGAAGGAAAGGTACGACAGCGCATACCGGGAGATGGAGAAAGCCGCTGAAAAGCTTACTTCCATAAGGAAGGAAGCGGCCCTCTGCCTTGGTAAGGATATGGTGACGTCTCTTGCCGACCTTAATTTCCTTGAGTCGGAATTTAAGGTGGCGGTGGAAAGAGCGGACAGCTTTTCCGCAAGCGGCCGGGACCGGGTATTTTTCATGATATCCACCAATCCCGGGGAGGAGATGAAACCCTTAAAAGAAGTGGCCAGCGGCGGAGAATTGTCCAGGATCATGCTGGCTCTCAAGACAGTACTTGCGGATATGGACGATATTGGTACAATGATATTTGATGAGATAGATACGGGCATAAGCGGGCGCACGGCCCAGAAGGTGTCCGAGAGTCTTATAAAGCTTTCGGGAAGCCATCAGGTGATACTCATAACCCATCTCCCGCAGATCGCCGCAATGGCGGACAGCCACTTCCTTATAGAAAAGCAGGTGGAGGGAGGCAGGACGAAGACCGAGATACTTGACCTTGACAGGGAAGAAATGGTGAAGGAGCTGGGACGGATGCTCTCCGGCGCTAGTCTTACGGACAGGGTAATGGAGAATGCCAGGGAAATGAAGGATCTGGCGGATAACAAAAAACAGGGGAGAAGCGGAGCTTAATGACCCGGCTATCAATAAAAAAGGAGGCAGAAGGATTATGAAAAATGTATTATTTGCAGCATCGGAAGCGGTTCCGTTCATTAAAACAGGGGGGCTTGCAGATGTGGTGGGGTCTCTGCCTGCCTGTTTTGAAAAAGAATACTTCGATGTCAGGGTGATGATTCCCAAATATAACTGCATGGCCCAGAATTATAAGGACATGCTCCAGTATATAACGAATTTCTACATGGATTTTAACGGTCAGAATACCTATGTGGGTATATTTAAGGCCGAGTGGGACGGGGTCACCTATTATTTTATTGATAACGAGTATTATTTTTCCGGGAACAGCCCCTATACAAGCGATCCCAAGTGGGATCTGGAGAGGTTCATCTTTTTCTCCAGAGCAGTGCTTTCGGCCCTTCCCCTTATAGATTTCCACCCGGATATCGTCCACTGCCACGACTGGCAGACCGGACTTATCCCCGTTTATCTCCACGATTCCTTCAGGGCCGGGGATTTCTTTAAGACCATGAAGTCTGTGATCACCATTCACAACCTTAAATTCCAGGGAACCTGGGATGTGAAGACCGTAAAGCAGTTTTCCGGCCTTTCCTCCTATTATTTTGCCCCGGATAAGCTTGAGGCCTATAAGGATGCCAACGTCCTTAAGGGAGGGCTGGTATACGCCGATGCCATAACCACCGTGAGCCGCACCTATGCGGAGGAGATAAAGACCCCCTTCTACGGGGAAAAGCTGGACGGACTCTTAAGGGCCCGCGACCACGACCTCCGTGGTATAGTGAACGGCATTGACTATGTGAGCTACAATCCCGAAACAGACAAGATGCTGGACAAGACCTATAACCAGAAGAATTTCCGGAAGGAGAAGATAAAGAATAAGAGAGCCCTTCAGAACCAGCTGGGACTGGAGAGAAGGGATGACGCCTTTATGATAGGCATTGTTTCCAGGCTTACGGACCAGAAGGGCTTTGACCTTATCGCCTGTGTTATGGACGAGATCGCTTCGGATGACATCCAGCTTGTGATACTGGGTACGGGAGAAGAGAAGTACGAGAACATGTTCCGGCACTATGACTGGAAATACAATAATAAGATAAGGGCGAATATCTACTATTCCGAGGAATTGTCCCATAAGATCTACGGCTCCTGTGACGCATTTTTAATGCCCTCCCTCTTTGAGCCCTGCGGATTATCACAGCTCATGGCATTAAGGTACGGCACGGTGCCCATCGTACGTGAGACCGGAGGTCTTAAGGATACGGTTGAGCCCTACAACGAATACGAAGGAACGGGCACAGGCTTCTCCTTCTCCAACTACAATGCCCACGAGATGCTGGGGGCCATCCACTATGCCCACAACGTGTACGTAAATCACCGCAGGGAGTGGAATAAGATCATCGACAGAGCCATGAAGGCGGATTTCTCCTGGAAGGTATCCGCAAACCAGTACCAGGAAATGTACGACTGGCTGCTGGGATACTAAGATTTTCAGGTAAGAGTACATCAGGGAAATGCTGATAAACAGCGGATTTCTTAAGATGTGGTTCGGTCTGATAAGTGGTAATTTTTGATCTACAAGACCACTACAAGACCACTACAAGACCACTACAAGACCACCTGCCTGTTAAGATTAAAGGACTTTTCTATAAGAGTAAAGTCTGAAAAGTAGCAGAAGTTATTAAGGTGGTCATTGTAGTTGGTCTGAGCCGGATATCTTTTAAAGATACTTAATATTCTGAATTTATTTTAAATATAAAAAATCATCACCGTAACAATTTTTACCAAATTGGAAGGTGGTGATTTTTTATGCGTAGAGGTAATGGCACAGGTTCAATAATTAAAGTAAAAGGTAGAAATCTT